>NZ_JBFUEB010000063.1:0-39416 GCF_056404395.1 Rhizobacter sp. P2_D12
CCGTCGCGCTTCGATGCCATCGAGATGCTGAAGGCCGACCACATCGCGATCAAGAAGTTGTTCATCGCCTTCCACCAGCTCAGTGACCGCAGCAACACCGAGGGCGAGCGCCGTGCCGTCGCCGAGCGGGTCTGCATGGAGCTGACGGTGCATGCCCAGATCGAGGAGGAGATCTTCTACCCGGCGGTGCGCGCCGCGATCGGCGACGACGCGCTGATCGACCAGGCCGAGGTCGAGCACGGCAGCGCGCGCGAGTTGATCACCGAGATATCGTCGATGAAGCCGGGCGATCCGCAGTTCGACGCCAAGGTGCTGGTGCTGGGCAAGCACATCGACGCGCACGTCGAGGAAGAGCACTCGCAGATCTTCCCGAAGGCCAAGAAGGCGAAGATGGACCTGAAGTCGCTGGGCGCGCGGCTGGCGTCGCGCAAGGCCAAGCTGATGGAGGACTACCAGGCGATGCTGAGCGGGGGGGAACCGCCGGAGGATGAGAACGCGGACCCCGTCGGCCAGCCGCCTCGGGAGCATGCGCAGCATCCCGTCACTCGGGCGTGAATGACGGACGAGTCCCGGATTGGCATCCGGGCTACGCGCTGCCCGTAGCCCGGATGCCAATCCGGGGATCGTCACCCTGTTCGCGTGACCCGAACCTCGACGTTCATCCCGAGATAGGCATCCGCGTCGCCGAACCAGCTGCCCGAGATCGGCGCCGCCTGCTTGGGATCGCGGACGACGCCGACACGCACCAGCTGTGATCCGCCGAGGATGTTGTTGGTCGGGTCGAACGGCAACCATCCAGCGCCCGGCAGATAGGCCTGCAACCATGCGTGGGTGGCGCCTGCTCCGGTGGTCTCGCTGACTTCCTCGCCGCTGGCCGGATCGAGTGCCGGGTCGTAGAGGTAGCCCGACACGAAACGCGCCGCAACGCCGAGCCGCCGCACGGCTTCCATCATCAGCAGCGCGAAGTCGCGGCAACTGCCGGTGTTGAGTTCCAGCGTCTTCAGCGGGTCCTGCGTGCCTTCCTCGTCGCGGTCGGCGTAGGTGAAGTTGTCGCGGATGTGCTGGTTCATGCGCACCAGCATGTCGCGCGTGCCGGTGGGACCGTCGGTGCGAATGAACTGGCGTGCCCACGCGGACAGCTTGCCGTCCGGATCGTCGTGGTGGGGGCGCAGGTAGTGCTCGAGGTCGAAACGTTCGTCGACCGAGTACGAGAACGGAAAGAACTCGGCGGAGGGAGACAGCGGCAACTCGAGGTTGTGGCTGCTCGCATGCTCGATGATGAACGAGCAGACGAACTTCAGCTCTTCGGCCTCGCCTTGTGGTTGCACCAGCGCGATGGAGTTCGAGTACGGATCCTGGATCATCCGCACGGTGGCTTCGGGGCTGACCTGCAGGTCGGTGGCCAGCACACGCAAGTCGTGGCTGTCGCGGGGCCGGAACATCACGCGGTGTTCGCCGAAGCGGACCGGCTTGGCATAGCGGTAGGTCGTCGTGTGCGTGATGCCGTACTGGATGGTCATGCTGGCCTCATGTCTTTTCGCGGACCGCCGCCGGTGTAGCAAAGGCGGGTGCGGGCAGGCKGGGGACCGCCCCATCCGGCGCGCCCCAGCCTGCCCGCACCCGCCTTTGCCGCCGGGGACTCAGACCCCGAGCAACTCGACCTCGAACATCAGCGTCGCATTCGGCGGAATCACCCCACCCGCACCGCGAGCCCCATACCCCAGCTGCGGCGGAATCACCAGCACCCGCGTGCCGCCGACCTTCATCCCCTGCACGCCTTCGTCCCAGCCCTTGATCACCATCCCGGCCCCCAGGCCGAACTCGAACGGGTCGTTGCGGTCCTTGCTGCTGTCGAACTTGGCGCCCTTGACGCCGTTGTTGTACAGCCAGCCGGTGTAGTGCACCGAGACGTGTTGGCCGGCTTGGGCTTCGGCGCCGGTACCCGGCACCGTGTCTTCGTACTGAAGGCCGGAAGCGGTGGTTTGCATGGCAGATCCTGTGGGTGGGCAAAGCCGGGATGCTAACGCGGGTGCGCGACACCCGCCCCGGTGGGAGGACAATCGGCCGCACGTTTTCAGGAGACCCCGATGTTCGATGCAACCGTCGCCGGCAGCCTGCCGAAACCCGCCTGGCTGGCCGAGACCGGCAAGCTGTGGCCCACCTGGCGGGCCGAGGGCGCGGAGCTGGCCCAGGCCAAGCTCGATGCCACGCTGCTGTGGATCAAGGCCCAGGAGGACGCGGGCCTGTCGGTGATCGGCGACGGCGAGCAGTCGCGCCAGCATTTCGTGCACGGCTTCCTCGAGCGCGTGGCCGGCATCGACTTCGAGCACAAGGTCGAGATGGGCATCCGCCGCGACCGCTACAAGGCGATGGTGCCGCAGGTGGTGGGGCCGCTGCGCCTGACCGGCCGCGTGCATGCGGCCGAGGCGCGCTTCCTGCGGGCGCACACGCAGCGCAGGATCAAGTTCACGCTGCCCGGCCCGATGACCATCGTCGACACCGTGGCCGACCGCTTCTACGGCGATCGCGTCAAGATGGCCTTCGCGTTCGCCGAGCTGCTGAACCAGGAGGCGCGCGCGCTGGAGGCTGATGGCGTCGACGTGATCCAGTTCGACGAGCCGGCCTTCAACGTCTACATGGAAGAGGCGGCCGACTGGGGCGTGAAGGCGCTCGAACGCGCGGCCGAGGGCCTGCGCTGCACGACCGCGGTGCACATCTGCTACGGCTACGGCATCCAGGCCAACATCGACTGGAAGAACTCGCTGGGCGACGAATGGCGCCAGTACGAGAAGGTGTTCCCGGCGCTGGCCGCGAGCCGCATCGACCAGGTGAGCCTGGAGTGCATCCATTCGCACGTGCCGCCCGACCTGATGGCGCTGCTTGCCGGCAAGGACGTGATGGTGGGCGTGATCGACGTCGCGAGCGACACCATCGAGACGGCCGAAGAGGTGGCCGACACCATCGGCCGCGCGCTGCAGTTCGTGCCGAAGGAGCGGCTGATCCCGTGCACGAACTGCGGCCTCGCGCCGATGAGCCGGACGGTGGCCGAGGCCAAGCTGAAGGCGCTGGGGGAGGGGGCGGCGCTGGCGCGCCGGCGTGCCGCCTAAAATGGCGGCCCGCCCGCTCGTCGGTTCGCAGTTTCCCCTCTCGAAGATCCCAGATGGCCACCATCCTCCAGAACCTGCCCGCCGGGCAGAAAGTCGGCATCGCCTTCTCCGGCGGCCTGGACACCAGCGCCGCGCTGCACTGGATGCGCAACAAGGGCGCCGTGCCCTATGCCTACACCGCCAACCTGGGCCAGCCCGACGAGCCCGACTACGACGAGATCCCGCGCAAGGCCATGCAGTACGGTGCCGAGAAGGCGCGCCTGGTGGACTGCCGGCTGCAACTGGCCAACGAAGGCATTGCCGCGCTGCAGGCCGGCGCCTTCCACATCTCGACGGCCGGCATCACCTACTTCAACACCACGCCGCTGGGCCGCGCGGTCACCGGCACCATGCTGGTCGCGGCGATGAAGGAGGACGACGTCCACATCTGGGGCGACGGCAGCACTTTCAAGGGCAACGACATCGAGCGCTTCTACCGCTACGGCCTGCTGACCAATCCGAACCTGAAGATCTACAAGCCCTGGCTGGACCAGCTCTTCATCGACGAACTGGGCGGCCGCGCCGAGATGTCGGCCTTCATGACCAAGGCCGGCTTCGGCTACAAGATGTCGGCCGAGAAGGCCTACTCGACCGACTCCAACATGCTGGGTGCCACGCACGAGGCCAAGGACCTGGAGCACCTGAACAGCGGCATCCGCATCGTCAACCCGATCATGGGCGTGGCCTTCTGGCGCGATGACGTGGCCGTCAAGGCCGAGGAGGTCACGGTGCGCTTCGAAGACGGGCAGCCGGTGGCGCTGAACGGCCAGACCTTCGCGAGCCCGGTGGAGCTGTTCCTCGAGGCCAACCGCATCGGCGGGCGCCACGGGCTGGGCATGAGCGACCAGATCGAGAACCGCATCATCGAGGCCAAGAGCCGCGGCATCTACGAAGCCCCGGGGCTGGCGCTGCTGCACATCGCTTACGAGCGCCTGGTGACCGGCATCCACAACGAGGACACCATCGAGCAGTACCGCATGAACGGGCTGAAGCTCGGGCGCCTGCTGTACCAGGGCCGCTGGTTCGACCCGCAGGCCATCATGCTGCGCGAGACTGCGCAGCGCTGGGTGGCGCGCGCGATCACCGGCGAGGTGACGCTGGAACTGCGCCGCGGCAACGACTACTCGATCCTGAACACCGAGAGCCCGAACCTGACCTATGCGCCGGAGCGGCTGTCGATGGAGAAGGTGGAGAACGCGCCGTTCTCGCCGCTCGATCGCATCGGGCAACTGACGATGCGCAACCTCGACATCGCCGACACGCGCGAGAAGCTGATGGTCTATTCGAAGGCAGGGTTGCTGTCGACGGCGGGTGGGGCGGCGTTGCCGCAGCTCAAGGGCGACGACTGATCAGGTGGTCTGCGTCGCGTGACTCGGCGCGGTGCTCGGGTACAGCGGACTGTTCAGCAGGCGGTCCAGGGCGACGCCAATGGCGCGCTCGTCGAAGAGTCGATGTTTGCGCTCGCCTGCGCCATCGGCTTCTTCGGCGGGCCAATGCCTCAAGGCTTCTCTCAAGGCCGCCGTGTCGGCGGAGATTCCCGTCCGGCTCAAGAGCCAATCGACGGAGGCCAGCAGTTCCATGCCATACGGGGATTCGAAGCCGTCGATGAGTTCGCTTGTGGCGTCCAGTGCCGGAAGTAGATCAGTGGCTTCGCTCTTCAGGAATGAGTGGACAAGATCCTTGCGGGAGTCGTCGAACCAGATGACATCCAACGGGCTCGCATCGGCGATGCGCTTGGCGCTGCGAAGGTAGCTTCCATCCAGGCTGTTCAGCAGATGGTTGAGCTTCGGGGCGAATGGCCCATACCGATGGGCCTTGAACTGCAGATGCAGGTCATTGGGCAGACCGAGCTGTGCGACCGTCCGTTCAAGGAACCAGGCCAGCTTCTGAATTTCGAGCAGGCTGCACTCCATGCCGAGGATCCAGTAGCGGCGCACCATTTCGGCAATCAACGCGCGCGCAGGCGTCAACTTCTCAACGCCCGTACGCTTCGCGACATTCTGGTATTTGTCTGTCGGCTCGAAGACCAGTACTTCCACATCATCGAGATCGTGCAGCGCTTCCTCGATGCGAGCCTTCACCGCGGGCCACTCCAGACCACCGTTTCCCGCCCCCAGCGGGGGAATGGCAATGGATCGCACATCCCGTTCCTTCAGAACGCGTTTGAGATCTTCCAGTCCGGCTTCGATCCATTCCAGCCGCGACGGCGATCGCCAGTGATCCTTCGTCGGAAAGTTGATCACCAGCCGGGGACCGCTCAACTCGCCGGTTTCCGTGACGAACATGTGCCCGACTCGAACTTCCGCGGCCCTGCAAGCTGCGGCGTACAGGTCAAAGTTGCGCTCGAAGCGTTCCTTGAACATCAAGGCAATACCTTTGCCCATGACACCGACGGTGTTGACGGTGTTGACCAGGGCTTCGGCGCCCGATTCGAGAAGGTTGCCTTGTGTGTAGGTGATCATCGGAAGTACCAACCAGGGCGCGTATGGACGGGCAAGGACGTTCCCAGAGCGGACATTGTCTGCTCAATGTCTGCCTTCACGCCACCGCTGTAACACACGATCCCCAGCAAGGCATCGAGAGGGACGTGGCGGTGCACCAGCGCCTCGGCCTGGTACCGTTCGAACCTCGCTGGATCTTCGGGATCTCGCTTGAAGTCGCGATGCTGAAGCAAGGGCCAATCGATCTGCTCGAGGTCGCTCAGGTCGTCATGGAAATTCGCCCACCGAAAGTAGGCGTGGCTGTCGGTGAACAGGAACGGCAAACCCATGGATTTCAGCCGGTGCATGCTGGAGACGAGGATCACGATGTCCTCGTTGGGGCATTGTTTGATGCCACCCCACCCCGTGTGGATGTTGTGGAGCATCACCGAGAACGGTGTGAAGTAGAAGGGCACGTAGTCGCTGAGTACACCGCCCGGGCTGACGGGTACCGGGTGCGATGCCCGTTTGCTGATCAATTCGACGTTGCCGATGCTCACCCATCCAGGGGACTGCACCTCGCTGCTGGCGCAATGCAAGCCGTGCGCCAAGACCCAGGGAAGGTTGCTCCTGTGCAGGATGCGCCAGATGAGCGCCTTCTCGGGATTCAGATTCGGATAGCGGGTCATGGCATCTTGGGGCTCGGCCGGGAGGATTGTCGCCCGGACCCACGTGGTGATGGCTGCCTACACCCTGAAGGGTCAGCGTCCTATCGACGACCCGGTGGGGCGCATCGATCATCCTGACGCGTGGTCCCCGAGTTGGATCGCTGCATCCACATGAGGTATCGAATGAAAAACTCAACAATGTCCGTGTCCCTGGTTTTGGCTGCCGCATCGATCGCGGCCGGCTGCAGTTCCACCCCCAGCAACCTGCAGACGGCCACCGGCGACACGCGCCCGCAGCCCGTCATCGTGCAGGTGCCGGTGCAGATCTCGACCCCCGAGCTGGAGTCGGGCTGCTGGGCCCAGTTCTACGGTGAACGCAACTTCAAGGGCGACGTGGCGACCTTGGTCGGGCCGGTCTCGCTCGACAGCGCCGACAAGATGAACGGCAGGCAGCTCAAGAAGGAGATCGACAGCCTGGTGACCGGTCCCAAGGCCACGCTGCGCGTCTACGAGCACGCGATGTTCAAGGATCGCTCCATCGCCTTCGGCCCCAACAGCCGCGAAGGTGGCTTGATCACCAAGCTCGGCATCGGCGGCCAGATCCAGTCGCTGCAGCTCGAGTGCAGCGCTTGAGCGGTTGACCGCGATCCCGGATTGGCATCCGGGATCGTGTCCATCACTTCACGCCACCTGAGGCGCCTGGCTTTCAGCCGAAGCCTGGACGGTCGTGAACCGTGCTGCCCCAAGCACCCCACCCACCGCGGCAAACACGCCGCCGATCAGGAACGCGAGGTGGTACCCCGCCGTCAACGCGCTCTTCGGGTCGGCCCCGGCCTCGACCAGCCCGCCGGTGCGCGCCGCCGCCAGGCTGGCCAGCAGCGCCAGCCCCAGGGCGCCGCCCATCATGAACGCTGTGTTGACGATGCCCGATGCGAGCCCCGAATCCTGCGGCTTCACCTCGCTCATCGCCGCCAGCAGCAGTGGATTGAACGCGACGCCCGCGCCCACGCCCAGCAGCAGCATGCTCGGCAGCAGGTCGACCCAGAAGTTGCCATCCACCGGCGCGCGCGCGAACAGCGCCAAGCCGAGCGCCGCCACCAGCAGCCCGCCCGCCAGCGGCCGCTTCAGCCCGAAGCGCATCACCAGCTTGGCCGACAGCCCGAGCGAGAAGGCCGCCATGATCAGGTTGGACGGCAGGAAGGCCAGCCCCACCTGCATCGGCGTGTAGCCCAGCACCAGCTGCAGGTACAGCGCCGAGATGAAGAACCACGCGAACATGCCGGCCGCCCACAGCACGCCGACGATGTTGGACGTCGCCAGGTTGCGCAGCCGGAACAGCGACAGCGGCACCAGCGGCTCGGCCACGCGCGACTCGATCGCCAGAAAGATGCCCAGCAGCACCACGGCGCCGCCGAGCATCGCGAGCGTCTGAACGGACAGCCAGCCCGCCTCGTTGCCGTTGACGATGGCATACACCGCCAGCATCAGCGCCGCGGTGATCATCGCCGCGCCGGCCACGTCGAGCTTCGCGCCGCCGGCCGACGGCGGCGTGGGCGGCAGCAGCACGCGGCACAGCGCTGCGACCGCGATGCCGATCGGCAGGTTGACCAGGAAGATCCAGTGCCAGCTCAGCGCGCCGGTCAGCAGGCCGCCCAGCAGCACGCCGATGCTGCCGCCGCCGGCGCAGACGAAGCCGTAGACGCCCATCGCCTTGGCACGCTCGGCCGGCTCGGTGAACAGGTTCATGATCAGCGACAGCGAGATCGCCGACACCACCGCACCCGCCAGCCCCTGTACCGCGCGCGCGACGATCAGCAGCCCCTGCGAGTTCGCCAGCCCGCAGGCCAGCGACGCCAGCGTGAAGCCGGCGATGCCGAGCAGGAACAGCCGGCGCTGGCCGTACAGGTCGCCGAGCCGCCCGCCCAGCAGCAGGAAGCCGCCGAAGGTCAGCATGTAGGCGTTGACCACCCACACCAGCGAGGTCTCGGTGAAGCCCAGGTCGCTGCGGATCGACGGCAGCGCGACGTTCACGATGGTGGTGTCGAGCACGATCATCAGCACGCCCAGGCACAGCACGGCCAGGGCCATCCAGCGTTTTCGGGCATCGAGGTGGCGGTGGGGCATGAAGAATCCTCCGGGATCAGGACGCAGGGGTGGACGCCGGGACGATGATCATCCACGACACGCCGAAGCGGTCGGCCACCATGCCGAAGCGCGGCGAGAAGAAGGTGGTCGTCAGCGGCTGCTCGATCCGGCCCCCGTCGCCGAGCGCGTTGAACAGCCGGTCGGCATGCGCCGCGTCCTTCGCGGTGATCGACAGCGAGAAACCCTTGAAGTCGGTCTTGCCGCCGCCCAGGCCGTCGGACGCCATCACCAGCGTGTCGCCGATGGTGAAGGCCGCGTGCATCACGTTGTCCTCGGCCCCGGGCGGGCACATCTTCGGGTCCGGCGGCTCGGGGCTGTCCTTCATGCGCATCATCATCGTCACCTCGGCACCCAGTGCCTTGCGGTAGAACGCGAGCGCCTCTTCGCAGCGGCCGTTGAAGAACAGATAAGGCTGGACTTGCATGACATCTCCTTGCGATCCGACAGGAAGCACGGGTACGATGATTGTGTACACCGTCCACAAACCATAGCAGCCGCTCGCGGCGCTGTCTACCGACAAGCTGATGACATGAGTCGACCCGACGTCAGGCAGCGCGAGACCTACCGGCATGGCGACCTGCAGCGGGCCCTGCTGCTGGCCGGCATCGCGCTGGCGCGCAACGGCGGCCCGGATGCCGTGGTGTTGCGCGAGGCCACGCGGCGTGCCGGCGTGGTGCCGAATGCCGCCTACCGGCATTTCGCGAGCCACCATGAGCTGTTGCAGGCGGTGCGCGCGGCCGGGCTGGCGGCGCTGGCCCGCGCGATCGAGGCCGAGCTGTCGGCGCTGCCGCGCCAGATGGCGGCCCCGCTGGCGGCGCGCGCCAGCCTGCGTGCGGTCGGCGTCGGCTACCTGCGCTTCGCGCAGGCCGAGCCCGGCTGGTTCCGCACCGCGTTCTCGGTGCCCGACCCGGTGGAAGCGGATGCCGATCCGGCCAAGGCGGGCGACAGCGGGCTCAACCCGTTCCAGTTGCTGGCTGCCGCGCTCGACATGTTCGTCGTCGCCGGCCTGATGCCCGCCGCGCAGCGGCCCGGCGCCGAATACCTGGCCTGGTCGGCGGTGCACGGACTGGCGCTGCTGGTGATCGACGGGCCGCTGCGCGGGTTGCCGACCGCGCAGGTGGGGGCGTTGGGCGAACGGCTGATCGCGATGGTGGAGCGCGGCCTGTCGTAGCCAGCCGACACACCCCCAACAGAGGGGGCCGGCAATGGGCGACGCCGCGGCGGCGGCTGGCTAGACTGCGCCGTCCCCGTCGCTTCGAATCCCATGAAACAGGCTCCGTTCCTGCTCAAGATCTGCTACTGCCTGACACTGTTCGGCCTGATGGTGCCGATGGTGCTCGCGTGCCTCGCGGCCGCCACGGCCGGCGCGGATGCCGCGCACCTGGCGCCGTGGGTGGCGGGCGCAGGCGCGCTGGTGCTGCTGGCCGCCGGGATCTACCGCATCAGCCTGGTGGCGGGCGTGCCGGGGACGCTGGATGCCTGGCCGGCGTCGGGCGTCGCCGATGCACTGCGCCGGCTCGGCTCGGTAGGCCTTTACGCCGGCGCGGCGGTCGGCGTGCTGAACCTGCTGGCGCTGCTGGGTTCGTTCGACCTGGCGCCGCTGGTGGCCGCGGCCGGCGGCATCGGCCTGGTCGGGCTGGTGCTGTTCGAGTTCGGCCGCCTGCTGTCGTTCGAGCGCCGCGCACGCGAAGAGCTGTCGCCGCAGCGCCTGCGGCCCTCGCCGGCGATCGAGGGGCATTCGAGCCTCGATCGCCGCCGCCGTTGATTGCGCAGGGTTCCTCATGTCCCGACTGACGTTCGGCGACCGCATCGCATCGGCCTTCGTCGGCGCGGTGGTCGGGGCGGTGATCGGCGCAGCCGTCGCGTGGTGGCTGGGCGTGTACCGCGACGTGCTGCCGGTCGCCGAGCTGAAACCGGTGTTCGTGCGCTGGATCGGCGGCAGCGCGCTCGGCTTCGGCCTCGTCGGCCTGCTGTTCGGCCCGGTGGTCGGCAGCCTGCTCGGCGTGGTGATCGGGGCCTTGTTCCGCGCCGAGGACCCGCGCCACACGTCGTTCCCGAACTGGGTGACCGTGCCGCTGGTCCTCGGCGTGCTCTTCCTCTACTGGAAGTTCGGCTGACCCCTCGTCAAGCCGCGATCGAGCGCAGCCCGTCCAGCGTCGCGAGGCATGCACCGGCCACTTCGGCGCCCTTCTTGACGAAGTGCTCGCTGAAGAACTGCCGGTGCTCTGCGTGCTCGTGGAAGTGGCGTGGCGTCAGCACGGCCGAGAACACCGGCACGCCGGTGTCCAGCTGCACGCGCATCAGGCCGTCGATCACCGCGGCGCTGACGAACTCGTGGCGGTAGATGCCGCCGTCGACGACGAGCGCGCAGCCGATGATGGCGTCGTAGCGCCCGCTGCGCGCGAGCTTCTGCGCATGCAAGGGGATCTCGAACGCGCCGGGCACGTCGAACGCGTCGATGCCGCGCGTCGAGACCCGTCGTCGCTCGAACTCGGCCAGCAGGCCGCGGCGTGCCTGCTCGACGATCTCGCGGTGCCACGAGGCCGAAACGAGCGCGATGCGCGGGGTGGAAGGAGAGGTGGTGGAGGTCTGATTCATGGGTTTTTCCATCGATGGAGGGCCAGAATCAGGGCGCGCGACAACGCGAACGCCGCGACCGAAGCCGCAGCGCACGTGGTATTCGCGTTTCTCTTTCATCCGGACTGTGACCGTCGGCCCTGGCATCGCACCAGGTCTGCTGACCCCGTTCGTGCTGACGCACGCACGGGCGCTCGCGGGCTCCCGTGATCGCTCACGGATACCGCCGGTGGGGAATTCCGCCCCGCCCTGAGAACGCTGTCCGCCGGTGAAGGCGGACGCAGCGATTCTAGGAGCCCGCGGCCCTAGTCGCAGCGTGCCGCGCCGCCGGCCACGCAATCGAAGAAGCCGAGCACCCGGTGCAGCACCGGGATGCGCACCGCATCGGCCTCGATCAGCAGCGAATGCCGGCCCTGCATCGCCGTGCGGCCGACGCAGTAGCCGGCGGCGTGGGCCGCGTTCAGCGTGTCGCAGAAGGTCTTCTGCGCCGACGGCTTCACCACCACGTCTTCCTCGCCCTGCAGCAGCAGCACCGGCTGGCGGATGCGCCCGGCAGCATCGCCGCGCACGCGCTCGGCCGCGGCGCAGGCCTGCTGGAACCAGCGGTACGACACGCCGCCCACCTTGGCGTGCGGCGAGCCGCAGTCCGGGCCGTCGCAGCGCGCCTGCGCTCGCATGTCCCAGTGGCGCTTGAAGCGCGCCGCGCTGTGGGTCAATGCGTTCGGCGCCTCGGGCGCCCGCTGCCGGATCAACGCGTAGGCCGGATCGAAGGGCGTGCCCTCGGCATAGCTCTTCGGCATCAGCCACGCGATGCCCGACAGCTGCATGGTGCCGCCGTCGCACAGGTAGTCGGCCAGCTGGGCCGTCACGCCGGCATGGCTGGCGCCGGTGGCCCACGGCGCCATCATCGGCGTGACCAGCGCCAGCGCCGAGATGCGGGCCGAGGGCGAGGCCTCGAGGAACAGCGCGGCCGCCGCGCCGCCCATCGAGTGGGCCAGCAGGAACAGCGGCAGCGGCCGCCCCACGCGCGCGGCGCGCACCGGGCCGTCGACGAAGCTGGCCAGGTCGTTCGCGTAGTCGTCGAAATCCTCGACGTGCCCGATCGAGTCGTCCTGCAGCAGCCGTTGCGAGAACCCCTGGCCGCGGTGGTCGTGGATGTAGACCGAGTAGCCGCTGCGCACCAGGTCGCGCACCGTCTCCTGGTACAGCGCCAGCCCCTCGGTGCGGCCGGTGGCGATGACGATGCCGCCGCGGGTTTCAGCGCGATGCTGGTACAGCCGGTAGTGGATCTTCACGCCGTCGACGCCGCGGAAGGCGCCGCGCGTGAGCTGGGCATCGCGCAGCGCGATCGCCTCGAGGTCGGTCCAGCTGGGCGATGCCGCCAGATCGGCCTCGGTGCCGATCACGTAGGGTGCCGCGCCGGACGTTTCGAGCGGCGGGAAGGAGGGCGTCTGCTGCGCAACGGCCAGCCCTGCCGCAGCCGCGAAGGCCGCCGCTGCGGCGAGGCGCCGCGTCCAGGATCTCCAAGTCATTTCAGGGTGCCTGTGTCTCGATGGCTGGCGTCTCAAGGCCATTCAGGAAGGCGAACCAGCAGATATCGCGGGCGGCCGCGGCCCACCTGCGTGGTCAGCACGTCGATCCGCACGCGGACACCAAGATGCCGATTGATGGCCGTGATGCCTTCGACAGCTGGCGCGACCTTGCCACGAATGGATTGCATGCTGTCGGCCACGGTGAACTCGAAGGTGCGACCCAGCGGCAGCAATCCGGTGAACTGTCCGGTCAAGGTGTCGTGCGCTTCGCGAAGGTTGTCGGCGGCCAGTCGCTGCAGGCTGCGCCTGACCTGCTCCACGTCGGAGAACCGGACCACATGGTCCGCATGCTGCAAGGCGCATGTCGCGTCGTTGTCCGCCAGCACCTTCAAGAAGGCACGAACCTTCTCGAGCGCACGCCGATCGGTTTCCGATGCCACATCCGCCAGCTCTTCGTCCGTGCCGAAGGTGCTTTCGAGCAACGCCCGGGTCCTGTCCAAGGCGGTTGCGACACCTGGGTCGTTGGCAAGGGGTGAGTCGGCCGAGCGGTTCTCTTCAAGTTCAAAGCCGAACGAGCCGATGGCGGTGCTGGTGATCAGCAATTGGTTTTGATCGCGATTCGGGATCGGGCCCGTCGCTGCCAACGGCGCAGACAGTGATGCGGCAATGGCTGCGACGGCATCGCTGAAACTGCTGACTGCACGCATGCCGAAGTCGGCCGCGATGCCGTGGCTGTCGATGACAGGCGCGCCGCTGAACGTCAGGCGAGCGCGTGCCGGTGGCCATGTCGACGGAATGTCCGGCGGAATATCCGCCAGCAGCGACTCCACGGCACGCAGCCGTGCCTCGGTGCTGATGCGCGTCAACACGGCGGACGCGGGCATGGTTGCCAGTTGTTCGCGCAGGAACCGCTGGTCAGCAAGCAGGTGGTGGCGCTCGGGTGATGTCATGTTTCAGTCGTCGAGGCATCGTACCGGGCCAACCATCGGCGCGCCAGCACATCGGATGCCGGATCCAGGTCGACTTGCAGGTACCCCTTCCAGGCCTGGTTGCGGCGATGCGACCAGAGGCCGTACCAATAGGCGCTCTGAGCGACGAGGTTCCGAGGCGGAAGTTCATCCAGGCCCACGAAGTAGCCATCGACGCGGAAGCGGGCCTTGGCCTTTTCGCTGTCAAGGACATCGCATCCTGCAGCGCTCGGCGCAAAGGTCGACGGTGTGTGCACGAAGCTCACGACGTCCAGATCTCGAGGATGGCGCGCCTCCAGCAGCTCGACCTGTTCCATGAAGCTGCCGTCGAGCCACTGCATGCCGGCGACCAGCCCGATGTCATGCATGGCAGCACGGTAGTCCATGAGCCCCGACAGGATCTGGCGGCGTGGCGCGGTGGTGGAGAAGCGCATCACGACGTCCAGCAAGGGTACCGAATAGGGAGAGCGCGTCGCACTTGTCGGACTTCGGGCATCGATGGGAGGAAGCAGGCCGTGCGGAGTCCATTCCGGGATCGCGATGAAGGTCAAGAGGGCTCCGGCAGAGAGTGTTCGTCCGCCGGAAATCTATCAGTCTGGAAGAAGAATGGCAGTGGACGCAATGTGCCATTGTCGGCTCCACGTGCAGGCACTCAGTAGCTGCGGCCCGCCTTGAACTGCGAACGCGTCGTGCGGGTGCGCTGCGTCGCTCGGTCGATGGCTGCGAACGACTTGGCGGCGTGCGCATGGCACACCGCGAGGCCCAGCGCGTCGGCTGCGTCCTTGCCGGGCAGGCCGGGCAGCTTCAGCAGCCGCATCACCATCTCCTGTACCTGTTCCTTGCGCGCCTGGCCGTGGCCGACGATGGCCTTCTTCATCTGCAGCGCGGTGTACTCCGACACCTCCAGGCTGCGCGACACCAGGGCCGTCAGCGCGGCGCCGCGCGCCTGGCCGAGCAGCAGCGTGCTCTGCGGGTTGACGTTGACGAACACGATCTCGACCGAGGCGCAGTGCGGCTCGTAGCGGGCCGCCACCTCGCAGATGCCGTCGAAGATGATCTTCAGCCGCGCCGGCAGATGACCGGCGTCGGCCGCGTCGGTCTTGATGGTGCCGCTGGCGACGTAGTGCAGCGTCGCCCCCTCGACGTCGATGACGCCGAAGCCCGTCGTCCGCAGGCCGGGGTCGATGCCGAGGATGCGCATGCTAGCGCCGCTCCCGGATTGGCATCCGGGCTACGGTATCGCCCGGTTCACGCATCGAAATACCACCGCACGGAATGGAAGAACACGGGCGCCGCGAACGCCAGTGGCGCCACCCGGTCCAGCAGCCCCACCGCGCCGGTCACCGAGGCCCGGTTGCCCCAGCGCCGCACGCCCGCATCGCGCTTGAGCGCCTGCATCACCAGCGAGCCGAGCGTGCCGCAGCCCGACGCGATGAAGCCGATCAGCAGCGACTGCGCCGGCTTGAACGGCGTGATCCAGTACAGCAGCCCGCCGACCAGCCCGCCGCCGAGCGCGCCGATGACGAAGGCCCGCCACGAGAACGTGCGGTCGATCTGCCGTGCCACCGGCAGCGCCCGCACGCGCCGGGCGGCCAGCGCCTGCACGCCCTGCGCGCACGCCACCACCAGCACCAGGTACAGCACCAGGAACGCGCCGCGCTCCTGGTAGCCCTCGAAGTCCAGCAGCAGCAGCGCCGGCGCATGGCTCATGCCGTAGATGCACACCATCGTGCCCCACTGGATCTTCGCGGTGCGCTCGAGGAAGCGCGTGGCGTCGTTGCCCA
Source organism: Rhizobacter sp. P2_D12 (assembly GCF_056404395.1). Classification (NCBI taxonomy): domain Bacteria; kingdom Pseudomonadati; phylum Pseudomonadota; class Betaproteobacteria; order Burkholderiales; family Sphaerotilaceae; genus Rhizobacter; species Rhizobacter sp. P2_D12. Next base: position 15,241 of record NZ_JBFUEB010000063.1, read on the forward strand.
GCGCCGCCAGGATCGGCAGCGCCGCGAACGCATACACCGGGATGAAGACGGTGAACAGGTCGAAGTGCCGTGTGCCCGCCAGGAAGTACTGCAGCGGCAGCACCACGAAGAAGGCGGCCAGCAGCGCCCGGTGGTCGCCGCGCCGCGTGTGCGTCAGCGTGATGAACTCGCGCAGCGCCAGGAAGGACATCAGCGCGAACAGCAGCGTCGCGATGAAGGCGCCCGACGCCCACGCCACCCAGAACAGCACCGTGCCGATCCACACCGCGCGCAGCTCGCGCCGGAAGCGCTCGGTCAGCTCGGCCATCTCGGGCGACAGTTCGCGCAGCGAGCGCGCGAACGCCAGGCCGGTGACGATGGCCAGCAGCCCGAAGATGATCACGAACAGCAGGCCGACCTGCTGCGACACCGTCAGTTGACGCAGCGCACCCATCAGGCCGCCACCTTCGCCAGCGCGACCACGGCCGAGCGCGCGCGCTCGAGGAAGGCACGCTTGTCCTCGCCGGCGCCGAGCGTCATCGGCGCACCGAAGGTCACCGAGCACAGGATGGGCACCGGCACCACTTCACCCTTGGGCATCACGCGCTGCACGTTGTCGATCCAGGTGGGAATCAGTTGCACGTCCGGGAACTGCTCGGCCAGGTGGTACAGCCCGGCCTTGAAGGCCTGCGGTTCGCCCTTGTTGCCGCGCGTGCCTTCCGGAAAGATCACCAGCGAGTCGCCGTTGCGCAGCGCCTCGACCAGCGGCTCCAGCGGGTCTTCGTCCTCGGTGCGGATGCGGCTCACGTAGACCGCGTTGAACACCTCGCGCGTGATCCAGTGCTTCAGCGGCGACGAGGTCCAGTAGTCGCGCGCGGCGATCGGCCGCGTCTGTGCGCGCAGGTCGCGCGGCAGCGAGGCCCAGATCAGCACCCAGTCGAAGTGGCTCTGGTGGTTGGCGAAGTAGATGCGCTGCTCGGCCTTCGGCGGGCTGCCGTACCAGTGCCCCTGGGCACCGGTGATCAGGCGGGCGACGGTCGACAGCAGCAGGCCGACGAACTCGGGACGGGTCATGCCGGGATGGTAGCGGTCCGGCTCAGTGACGGAAGTGACGAACGCCGGTCAGCACCATCGCGATGCCGCGCTCGTTCGCCGCCGCGACCACCTCGTCGTCGCGCATGCTGCCGCCCGGGTGGATCACGCAGCTCGCGCCGGCATCGACCACCACGTCCAGCCCGTCGCGGAACGGGAAGAACGCATCGCTCGCGACCGCCGACCCTTGCAGCGACAGCCCGGCGTTCTCGGCCTTGATGCTGGCGATGCGCGACGAATCGACGCGGCTCATCTGCCCGGCACCGACGCCCAGCGTCATGCCGTTGCCGCAGAACACGATCGCGTTGCTCTTCACGTACTTGGCCACCTTCCACGCGAACAGCAGGTCCTGCAGCTGGGCCTGGGTCGGCTGCTTCACGGTGACCACCTTCAGGTCGGCCAGTGCCAGCTCGTGGTTGTCCGCACCCTGGATCAGCAGGCCCGAGCCGATGCGCTTGACGTCCTGCGCATTGCGGCCCTGCGACCAGGCGCTTGCGCCGCCCGGCGGCAGCGCGATCTGCAGCAGGCGCACGTTCTTCTTGGCCTTGAAGATCTCCAGCGCCTCGGCGCTGAACGACGGCGCGATCAGCACCTCGGAGAACTGCTTGGCCACCTCGGCCGCGGCCTTGCCGTCGAGCTCGACGTTGAACGCGATGATGCCGCCGAAGGCCGAACTGGTGTCGGTCTTGAAGGCCTTGGCATAGGCCTCGGCCGCGTCGGCGCCCAGCGCCACGCCGCACGGGTTGGCGTGCTTGACGATCACGCAGGCGGCCGGGGCATCGCCCGGGCCGAAGGACTTCACGCATTCCCAGGCCGCGTCGGCATCGGCGATGTTGTTGTACGACAGCTCCTTGCCCTGCAGCTGGCGGCCGGTCACCAGCGAACCCGGGGCCGGGTTCAGGTCGCGGTAGTAGGCAGCGGCCTGGTGCGGGTTCTCGCCGTAGCGCAGGTCCTGCAGCTTGACGAAGCGGCCATTGCTCTGCGCCGGGAACTCGCTGCGGCTGCCGTCGGGCTGCAGCGACGACAGGTAGTCGCTGATCGCGCCGTCGTAGTCGGCGATGCGGTTGAACGCCGCCACCGACAGCCTGAACTTCGTCTCGCGGCTCACGCTGCCGGCCGACTTGAGCTCGGCCACCACGCCGGCGTACTGCGAGGCATCGGTCAGCACCGCGACGTCCTTCCAGTTCTTCGCCGCCGAGCGCACCATCGCCGGCCCGCCGATGTCGATGTTCTCGATCGCGTCTTCCAGCGTGCAGCCGGGTTTGGCCACCGTGGCCTCGAACGGATAGAGGTTGACCACCAGCAGGTCGATGGTGGAGATGCCGTGTTCCTTGAGCGCCGACATGTGCTCGGGCAGGTCGCGGCGCGCCAGCAGGCCGCCGTGCACCTTCGGGTGCAGCGTCTTCACGCGGCCGTCCAGCATCTCGGGGAAGCCGGTGTGTTCGGCCACCTCGGTCACCGGCAGGCCGGCGTCGGACAGCAGCTTGGCGGTGCCGCCGGTGGACAGCAGCGTGCACCCCAGGGCGTGCAGTTCGCGGGCGAGGGCGAGCACGCCGGTCTTGTCGGAAACGGAAAGCAGGGCTTGCATGGGCTTGTCTCGATTACTTGGTCAGCTTGTGGTCCAGCAGCTTGCGCCGCAGGGTGTTGCGGTTGATGCCCAGCCATTCGGCGGCCCGGCTCTGGTTGCCGTCGGCATGCTTCATCACCACGTCGAGCAGCGGCTTCTCGACGACTTTCAGGATCATGTCGTACATCGCGTTCGGCTCGACCCCACGCAGGTCCTTGAAGTAGGTTTCGAGGCTGTCACGGATGCATTCTTCGATGTGCTTCTTGCTCATGCTTGTTGTTCGATGAGGTCTTGGTTGGCTGCCGCCGGGATGGCGGTGGGCAGCCGCAGGTGGGTGTCCGCCAGTTGATCGAACCAGTCGGTCACGGCGCGGACCTGCGCGTCGCAGGAATCCAGCGTGTTCATGTGGGCCCGGAAGCCTTCGCCGCCGGGCAGGGCGCGCACCGCCCAGCCGATGTGCTTGCGCGCGGTGCGCACGCCGGTGCCGGCGTCGTCCCGGCCGTACAGGCCGTAGTGGTCGTCCAGGTGCTCCAGCAGCCAGGCCTTGGCCTGCAGCACCTCGGGCGCCGGCAGGTGCTCGCCGGTCTCGAGGTAGTGGGCGATCTCGCGGAAGATCCACGGGCGGCCCTGCGCCGCGCGGCCGATCATCAGCGCGTCGGCGCCGGTGGCCGCGAGCACCTCGCGCGCCTTCTCGGGCGAATCGATGTCGCCGTTGGCAACCACCGGGATGCGCAGCGCGGCCTTCACCGCGGCGATGGTGTCGTACTCGGCCCGGCCGCCGTAGCCTTGCTCGCGCGTGCGGCCGTGCACCGTCACCATCGCGATGCCGGCCGCTTCGGCGGCGCGCGCGATGGCCACCGCGTTGCGCTCGGCCTGGCACCAGCCGGTGCGCATCTTCAGCGTCACCGGCACGCCGCGCGGCGCGCAGGCCGCCACCACCGCCTCGATGATCGCCAGCGCCAGCGGCTCGTCCTGCATCAGCGCCGAGCCGGCCCACTTGGTGCACACCTTCTTGGCCGGGCAGCCCATGTTGATGTCGATGATCTGCGCGCCGCGGTCGATGTTGTAGGCCGCGGCCTCGGCCATCATCTGCGGCTCGGTGCCGGCGATCTGCACCGCGATCGGCGCGACCTCGCCGTCGTGGTTGGCGCGCCGCGAGGTCTTCAGGCTGTTCCACAGCTCGCGCCGCGAAGTGACCATTTCACTCACCGCGTAGCCCGCGCCCAGCCGCTTGCACAGCTGGCGGAACGGCCGGTCCGTCACGCCGGCCATCGGGGCGGCGAACAAGCGGTTCGGCAGCGTGATGCCGCCTACGACGAGGCCATTGCCGAAGCCGTTGTCGGGGCCGGGATGCATGGTGGGGGAGTGCCAAAAAAGGAGGCAGAGTATAGCCCTTGGGGTCTGCGCATAATCCCCTCGGATGGATGCCTGGATCGACCCGCTGATCGCGCTGCTGGCGCTGCCCAAATTCGGTCTCAGTTCGATCTTCGTGATCGCGCTGATCTCCGCGACCTTGCTGCCGATGGGTTCGGAGCCGATGGTGGTGGCCGTCGTCAGCGCCAACACCGACCTGTTCTGGCCGGCCATCGGGGTGGCCACCGCCGGCAACACGCTGGGGGGCGCCATCACCTGGTGGATGGGCTACGGCGCCGAGAAGGCCTACGAGCACCTGGCGCACAAGCCGCATGAGGTGCGCGTGCTGCGCTGGCTGCAGCGTTTTGGTGCAAAGGCCTGCCTGCTGTCGTGGCTGCCGCTGGTCGGCGACCCGCTGTGCGCGGTGGCCGGCTGGCTCAAGCTGCCGTTCTGGCCTTGCGTCGCCTACATGGCGGTCGGCAAGTTCGGGCGCTACCTGGTGATGACGGCCATCGCGGTGTGGCTGTTTCCCGGCTGGTTCAAGACTTGAGTGGAATCAGTTTGTGACGAATTGCCAGATCGCCCCGACTTGGGACTGGCATGCTCCCGGGGGCGCGAGGCGGCATGGCAGGATCGTCGCTGCGCCCGGCGGGCTGACAAGGATGCATGTGTCGACAATTCAATTCCTGCTCGGAGCGATGGAATGAGCCTGCGCTTCCCGACCAAGGCCGATGCGAAGCCCGGCAAGAAGGCTGCGCCGCCGGTCGCGGCCGCGAAGCCGGCAGCGGCCTCCCGTGCGACGGCCAGGCCGGTGAAGGCCGACAAGGCTGGCAAGGGTGCCAAGCCCGCCAAACCGGCCAAGCCCGCGGCCGACCCGAATGCCTTCCTGAAGAACCCGGTGCGCTGGCTCAAGCGCTTCTTCCGCCGCCCGCTGCGTCTGCAGCGCAAGGGCCTGGACTTCAAGGTCGTGCTCGACCCGGCGGTGACACGCTTCTCCGATTCGGCGTTGTCTGCCGCGAGGGGCTCGCCGTCGGACACCGCCGACGTGCAGGCCATGCGCCTCGAACTGGCCGCGGTGCTCGACCGCGATCCGCGCTCACGCAAGGTGCTGGTGCACCTGAACATGCTGGAACGCGCGCTGAAATCCAAGGGCATGAAGGCCTTCGACGACCTGCCGCCCGAACTGTTGCGCAAGGCGATGGCGCAGCTCGACACGCTGGTGATGGACTGGTCGGCGCGCGGGCTGACGCTGCTGCGCGCGCGCGCTTCGGGCACGCTGGCGCGCACCAAGGTGAGCGCGGTCGGCCGGATGGATTTCGGCGACACCACGCACGTGCAGGTGCGCGAGGCGAGCGTCACGACCTTCATGGAGGTCGAGCAGGAGTGGGAACGATCGATGACCGGCAAGCTCGAGGGTTCGGCCTTCACTTCCAAGCGGACCTGAAGTGGCCCGGATGTCAATCCGGGCGACGGTCATGCGGCTTTTCGTGCGGCGCGCTTGACCGGTGCCTTCTTGGCGGGGGCCGTCTTCGCCGCCGCCTTGGCCGCCGGCTTCGTCGACTTGCCGATCAGTGCACTGAGTTCGTCGATGCGCTGGTTCAGCGCCGCCACGTCCTTCGCGCTCGGCACGCCCAGCTTGCCCAGTGCGCGCGCGGTGCGCTCCTCGAAGATCGCTTCCAGCTTGTCCCAGTGCTGGCCCGCCTTGGCGGTGACGTCGCCGGCCATGCCGCTCATCTTGTTGGTGACCTCGCCGATCTTCTCCTCGGCCACCGCCTGGGTCTTGCGCTGCAGGCTGATGCCTTCCTTGACCAGCGCATCGAACACCTTGCCGCCTTCTTCCTGGGCCTTCGAGAAGGCGCCCAGCCCGGCCAGCCAGATCTGCTGGGCCGAGTCCTTCACGGTGCCGGCGAATGCGCCGTCGAGCAGCCCGGCGGCCGACGTGCTCTTCTTCTCGGCCATCTTCTGGAGTTTCTTGACCATGGGTTCCTCTGTCGGTTGTTGAAAAGTCGCCGCGCCACTATAGGAGCGCACCGGCGGCGCGGCACCGCCTTTCTCTAGGGCGCGGCGTCTATGGGGAAGCTCGGGTAATCGCGCAGCGGCGCCCGCGAGGGTTTGGACAAGAATCGAACGAAACCAACCCGACCGTCCCCAGGAGGAACGCATGCAGTATTTCGTCACCGGCGCCACCGGCTTCATCGGCAAGCGCCTCGTCAAGACCCTGCTGCAGCGCCGCGGCGCGACCGTGCACTTCCTGCTGCGTCCCGAGAGCGAGGGCAAGGTGGACGACCTGCTGGCCTTCTGGGGCGTCACCAAGGCGCGCGCGATTCCGGTCTACGGCGACCTGACCGCGAAGAAGCTCGGCGTGTCGGCCGACGACGTCAGGCGCCTGAAGGGCCACATCGACCACGCCTACCACCTGGCCGCCGTCTACGACCTGTCGGCCGACGAAGAGAGCCAGGTGCAGGTCAACATCGAAGGCACGCGCAACGTCGTCGAGTTCGTGAAGGCCATCGACGCCGGCCACCTGCACCACGTCAGCTCGATCGCCGCCGCCGGCCTCTACGAAGGCGTGTTCCGCGAGGACATGTTCGACGAGGCCGAGGGCCTGGACCATCCGTACTTCATGACCAAGCACGAGAGCGAGAAGATCGTGCGCAAGGAGGCCAAGCTGCCGTGGACGGTGTACCGCCCGGCGATGGTGGCCGGCGATTCGCAGACCGGCGAGATGGACAAGATCGACGGCCCGTACTACTTTTTCAAGCTGATCCAGCGCATGCGGCAGATCCTGCCGCCCTGGATGCCCAGCGTCGGGCTGGAAGGCGGGCGCGTCAACATCGTGCCGGTGGACTTCGTCGTCGCGGCGCTCGACCACATCAGCCACGGCAAGGCCGAGCTGAACAAGCGCTGCTTCCACCTGGTCGACCCGCAGGGCTACCGCGTCGGCGACGTGCTCGACATCTTCAGCAAGGCCGCGCATGCGCCGAAGATGAACCTGTTCATCAATGCCGCGCTGCTGGGCTTCATCCCGCGCAGCGTCAAGAAGGGCCTGATGACGCTGGCACCGGTGCGCCGCGTGCGTGCCGCGGTGATGAAGGACCTGGGCCTGCCCGAGGACATCTTCACCTTCATCAACTACCCGACGCGCTTCGACTGCCGCGAGACGCTGGCCGCGCTGAAGGGCAGCGGCATCGAGTGCCCGAAGCTCAACGACTACGCCTGGCGCCTGTGGGACTACTGGGAGCGCCACCTCGACCCGGCGCTGCTGATCGACCATTCGCTGCGCGGCACCGTCGGCGGCAAGGTGGTGCTGGTGACCGGCGGCTCGTCGGGCATCGGGCTGGCGGCGGCGATCAAGTTCGCCGAGGCCGGCGCGATCACGCTGATCTGCGCGCGCGACGAAGCCAAGCTGGCCGAGGCGCGCAAGGAGATCCTGCTGGCCGCCGGCAAGGACGCGCGCGTCGAGACCTTCTCGTCCGACATCTCCGACGAGGCGAGCTGCCGCGAGCTGCTCGACTGGATCCAGCAGAACTTCGGCGGCGTGGATTTCCTGATCAACAACGCCGGCCGCTCGATCCGCCGCGCGATCGAGAGCAGCTACGACCGCTTCCACGACTTCGAGCGCACGATGCAGCTGAACTACTTCGGCTGCCTGCGCGTGACGATGGGGCTGCTGCCCGGCATGGTCGCCAAGCGCAAGGGGCACATCGTCAACATCAGCTCGATCGGCGTGCTGACCAATGCGCCTCGCTTCTCGGCCTACGTGGCCAGCAAGGCCGCGCTGGACGCGTGGACGCGCTGCGCGTCGAGCGAATATGCCGACACCGGCATCACCTTCACGACCATCAACATGCCGCTGGTGCGCACGCCGATGATCGCGCCGACGAAGATCTACAACAACGTGCCGACGCTGGCGCCGGAAGAGGCGGCCGACATGATCGCCAAGGCCTGCGTCCACAAGCCGGTGCGCATCGCGACGCGGCTGGGCATCGCCGGCGAGGTGCTGCACGCGCTGGTGCCGCGCATCGCGCAGATCGTGATGAACACCAGCTTCCGGATGTTCCCGGACAGCTCGGCGGCCAAGGGCGACAAGGCGGCGAAACCGACCCTGTCACCCGAGGCGATCGCGCTGCAGCAGATGATGCGCGGCATCCACTTCTAGTCTCGCGGCCCGGATGACGATCCGGGTTTCGCATCCCCCAGCAACTCGCGGGCGCGCAGCGAGTTCATCAACGCGAGCATCGTCGCGAACGCGTCCCCGCCGGCGCTGCCGCCGAGCTGGATCTGCGGCACCAGCGGCACCTTCGCGGTCTCGAAGGCCTCGGCCAGGCGCAGCATCACGGTCTGCATCAGCTGCTTGTCGGCGCCGATGCCTTCCAGCGCATCCGACTTGGCCTTGATCGACGCGGCCTCGGCCGCACCGATCGCCTTGATGGCCGAGGCCCGGCCCGCGCCTTCGTTCTCCTGGCGGTACTTGTCGGCCTGCGCCAGCAGCGCGATCTCCTCGCGCCGGCGCTCGGCCGCCTTCACCGCGGCGGCACCGTTGTTGTCCTTGATCGAGATGTCCACCAGCGAGGCGGTGAGCTCGGCCTGCTTCTGTGCCCGCTTCTCCGCCTCGTTCAGCTCGCGCTGCTTGTCGGCCGCGATCTGCTTCTGCGCGAAGGTCTCGACCTGCTCGCGCGCGATCTGGCGGTCGCGCAGCTGCGCCATGATGTTCTCGATCTGCATGTCGCCTCCCTGCGGCTTCGGCGTGCCGATCAGCACCTCCTGGAACTCCAGCGAGTAGGCCTTGAAGCGCTCGCGCATGTCGGTCGACGCGTTGGCCTGCAGCTCGCTGCGCGACTGGATCAGCTCGATGAAGGTGCGCGTCTGCGAGACGTTCTTGAAGTACGACGACACCATCGGGTCCAGCGTCTGCTCGACCAGCTGCTTCACGTTGCCGAAGCGCTGCACCACCATCGGTGCCTTGCGGTAGTCGATGTGCACGACCACGGACAACGGCAGCAGCGGCTCGAAGGCATCCTTCGTGATCAGCGTGATCTCGCGCAGGTTCGAATCGAAACTGGAGCCGCTGGACCCCGACTGCCACATCAGCACGAAGTTGGTCGTGGGCACCAGCTCGATCTTGCCGGCGTAGGTGTTGAACGCATACTTGCCCGGCATCATCGGGTCGCGCCACACGCCGCGGCAGCCGGTCTCCACCAGTTCGCCGTGCGTGTAGTCCTGGCCTGAGGTGTCGTCGCCGCGGCGCCCGGTGTACGAGACCACGACGCCGACGAAGCCCACCGGGATCACCGTCTTGCGGATCAGCTCGACCGTCGCGAACAGCCGGTTGATGAAGTACGTGCCTTCGACCAGCACGCGCTCCTGCCGGCCACGGCGCCCGCCCGACGCCAGGAAGGCCTGCGGTTCCTGGAACGAGTTGTGGCGATCGCCGACGTCGGGTGCGAGCAGCTCGTCGCGCTGCAGCGGCGGACCGTCGTGCACCGTGACGACGGCCAGCAGGTCGGAGTCGGCGTTCTCGTTCGCCGTGCCGCGGATCACCACCGGCGAGAACGCGCTGCGCTGGTCCAGCACCTCGCGCATCCTGTCGTAGAAGGCCTGTTCGTGGCGGTCCATCGACATCGAGTAGGTCTCCTCCTCCGTCATCACGACGAAGAGGGCCGGGTTGATGATGTGTGTGCCTTCCCGCAGCACCTTGCGTTGCGGCCCCTTCTGGCCGCCTCCGCCGATGAAGGCGCGGGCATCGCGGAAGTCGCGCGCGCCCGCGTTGTCGGCCAGTGTCTGCCCGGCGGGCAGGTCCTCGCCGTCGCGCGCGAAGACGTAGCCGATCTTGCCTTGCGTGACCGACACCATGCGGCTCAGGTGCACGCGGTACTGGAAGGGCGCGAAGAAATGGAAGCCGCCGCGGCGCAGGTCGGGTTGCAGGCCGGCTTCGCCGTGCAAGGCCAGCAGGCCGGCTTTCACGGAGCCACCGGAGCTCCACAGTCGCTCGACGACGCCGATGCGGTCGTTCGGGATGTAGCGCACCATGCCGGAGGCCAGCGCGAACAAGGCCAGCAGCGCCACGATGCCCAGCGTCGCACCGACGACGATCCAGGGCGTCGGCACCGGGCCGATCAGGTCATGAAACATACCTTCCTTCTTTCTGAAGTCATGGGAGGGCGTGGCCGACGGTCGCGCACGGGGGCGCGACGCCGCAGGCCGTGCAGCCATGGCTGCCGGCGAGCGCGTCAGGCCACGATCAGGCGCGGGCGCACAGGCGCCCGACGCGAGATTCGGGTCAACGGGAGGGGGAAGAGCGGGCGGTGCCCGTCAGCAAACGCCGGGGCGCAATCTGCGGCGCCATGGCTGCAGCCGCAGCGCGATGCGCGGGAACGTGGAGTGCCGTTGCCAGCGGCTGCCGTTGGAGGCACAAGCAGCGCGCGAAGCGCTGACCCAGCATGAAGTGCTCAAGAGATGCTCACTTGTCAAAGGCCGAAGGCCCGACGCGCGAGATCGTGCTCCTGGTTTTCCCGCGGGTCAAGTGGCCGCGTCGCCGGCTCGGCGATCCAGAGTTGGGGTGCCGCGGCAATCGCATCGACCAACCGCCGCGCCGACACCGCCGGGTCGCCCGGCTGCGGCAGCTCGCCGAGCATGCCGGCGCACAGCTGCTGCAGCAGGCCGAGCGCCGCCGCGAGCTGCACCGCGTCGCCGCCGAGCCGGGCCGACGCGATGCCGATCTCGCGCACCACCGGGTCGTCGTCGAGGCCGTCGCGCACGATGCGCTTGGTGCTGGCGACCGGGTCGTAGCCGTCGCCGAGCTGGAACAGGCGCAGCGCGATCGCGATCGTGATCAGGCTGGCAAGCACGTGGCGCGCGGCGAACACCTCGCCGCGCGACAGGTGCCGGCACACCGACATGTGCGCATACGCGACGTCGAATTGCACGCGGGCGATGACTTGCTCGCGCGACAGCTTGCGGGCGATGGCGTCCTGCAGCGGATCGAGGTGCCCGGCGCCCCACAGCGGCCGCCAGCGCAGCACGCGCTCGGTCACCGGCACGGTGTCCGGCGTCACGGCGAAGATCTCGACCTTGAACCCGTCGGCATACAGCACCGAGGTGCGGCAACCGAAGCCTTCCTTCCACGTGGGGCCGCCGGCCAGCTGGACGCGTTCGACCAGCAAGGGCAGAACGGTCTCGCCGAGCTGGCGCGCACCGGCCACCAGGGCGCCTTCGGCCAGCAGCACGACGAGGTCGAGGTCGGACTGGTCGTCCTGCCGGCCGCGGCCCTGCGAGCCCCCGAGGGCGACCGCCAACGCCGACGGGCACAGGCGCTGGATCGCCAGCGACAGGGTTTCGGTGAGGCGCTGCACGCTGCGCGCCGGCAACGGGGGTGGCGGGGTCACGCTGTTCGTCATGGCCGGGAGACCTGCAGTGCCCCGCCGAGGCGGGCGCGTTGTTCGAGGCTGGCGCGCACGACCACCAGCAACGCACCGGCGGCCGTCATCGCTGCGGCCAGCCCGTACACGCCGCAGCCCCAGGTGGGCAGCGCGCGGCTGGCGAGCCAGGACGCGCCGGCCAATCCGATGCCATGCGCGCAGGCGAGGTAGACGGCCTGCCCGGTGACGGCGTAGCGGGCGGGCCAGAGTTCGCGGATCCACAGCGCGCACAGCGCATGCGTCCACGACAGCGATGCGACGTGCAGCGCGAAGCCCAGCAGCAGCCAGGGCAGCGGCCCCGCCGACGCGAGCAGCGACCAGCGCAGCAGGGCCAGCGCGATGACGGCTCCGAACAGCCGGGCGTTGCCCCAGCGGGCGCGCAGCCGGTCGAAGGCGGCGAAGCCGAGGGCCTCGATGCCGAACGCGGCGCACCACAGCCCGGCGACCGCGGGGGGCGGCAGGCCGCGTTGTTCGAGCAGCAGGGTCGCGCTGCTGTAGAACACCCCGTTGGCGCCGATCAGCAGCGAGGCACCAGCCAGCAGCAGCACCGCGCGGGGCGTCAGCGCGGGGCGGGTGGGGCCCGTCGCCGTCGTTGCCGTGGTCATCGCCGTGGTCGTCACCGGCGTGGCGGCGATCTGCCGCGCGGCCGCTTGCGTGGGCCGCAGGCAGGCCACCAGCACGAGGCTCGAACCGAGCACCATCGCCGGCAACGCGAGGCGCTGCCACGCGCTGCCGGCCGACCAGATGCCGCCATACAACAGCACGCCGGCGCAGACCGCCAGCGAACCGAAGGCGCGCACCGAGCCGTAGCGCGAGCCGCCCTGCAGGTCGCGCACGCGCGTGGCCAGGGCCTCCAGCAGGCATTGGAAGTAGTTGCGGCACACGGCAATGACGATGACGCTGGCCAGCAGCGTGGCGAAGCGCGTCGAGCTGCCCAGCAGCCAGGCGGCCGCGACGCCGGCCCACGCGGCGGCCCACAGCACATGCGCCTGGCGCCGGGCCGCGTCGGCCCACCACGCGAGCAGCGGGCCGGTCAGCAGCTTGACGCCGAACACCGCGCTGAAGATCCAGCCGACCTCGTCGGGCGCCAGGCCCTTGTCCCGCAGGAAAGGCGGCAGGTAGCTCAGCAGCACGCCGGCCGGCAGGAAGAAGCCGAGGTAGCTGGCGCGCAACTGCCGATCCAGCGGGCCGAGCACCTGCCCGCTCACAGCAGCGCCTCCAGCGTCGTGAGGCTCCAGTGGCGCACGCGCTGCGCGGTGGTGTCGTCGAGGTGGCCGGTCCAGGCGGCGCGGCTCGGCCCGACCAGCCGGTACAGCACCTGGAAGCCCAGGTGCACCTGGAAGCGACGCAGCTGCGCCATCGGGTCGGCCAGCCGGCGTGCGCTGCCGTAGTGGTCCCAGGCCAGCGCGGCGACGGAGCGCGGATCGTTGCGTGCGTTCAGGGCCTGGATCGCGTACTCGCTGACCAGGTAGGCAAGGTCGTAGATGCCCGCGCCGAAGTGGCCTTGCTCGAAGTCGATGACCGACAGGCTGTTGTCGTCGACCAGCACGTTGCGCGAATTGAGGTCGCCGTGGACCGGGTCGGATTCGTCGGCGAGGTAGTCGCGGATGAACTGCAGCGCGCCCGCATGCACCCGCGGCGGCAGCTCGGTGATCAGCCTGGCGTACTGCAGGTCGACCTTGTAGGCCTTGAACGGCCGGCTGGCGGCCAGCAGCGGGCCGCGCGGCTCGAGCGGCAGCGTGTGCAGCACGGCCAGCCAGCGCACGAGCGACTTCAGCGTGGCCCGTGCGGCGGCTGCGTCGTCGTCGGCTTGCAGCAGCTGCTGCTGCAAGGGCGCGCCCGGGACGGCCTCCATCGCGACGAGATCGAGCTCGCTCTGGATCGCCAGCAGCGCGGGCACCTGCACCTGCGGCAGCGGGCGCTGCGGCACGGCCGGGTCGCGGGCCGCGCTGCCGGTGAGGGCCATGCGGCCGACGCCGCTGCAGGCACGCTGCGCCAGGTCGTGCCAGCTGCAGGCGACGAGGCAGCGTTGGGCCGCCCGCGTCGGCAGCGGCGGGAAGTCGCCGGAGCTGGCCGATTCGGTGAAGCGCTTCAGGTAGTGGGTGCCGGCGGCGGATTCGACCTTCAGCACGCGGTTGAACATCCCGCCGGCCACGGCTTCAACCTGTTGCGGTTCGGGCCACAGCAGCTGCGCGACGCGGGTCATCTCGGTATCGATGCGATGGGACATGGGGGAACAGGCTCGGGAAGGGGCGGGGCGATGCCGCGGTGGATGCCGCGCACGAACAGGCTTTGCGCGACCGGGAAGACGCTGATTTCCTGGATGTTGACGTGCGCCGGCTGCTGGTGGATCCATTCGATCGTGCGCGCCAGGTCGTGGGCCTCGAGCGGGATGAAGCCGGCGAAGCGCTCGGCTGCATCCAGGCCCGGCTGGCCGTCGAGCAGGCCGGTGCGCGTGGTGCCCGGCTGCACGCAGCTGATGCGCACGCCGCTGCCGTGCAGGTCGGCGCGCACGCAGCGCAGCAGCTGCTGCGTGTAGGCCTTGCTCGCGGCGTAGGCAGCCATCAGCGGCGCGGCGTCCTGGCCGGCCACCGAGCCGAGCACGACCAGCGTGCCGGCACCGCGCTGCTGCAGCAGGCGCGCGAAGTCGCGCACCACCATCGTCGTGCCGAGCACGTTGGTGCCGACGGTCTCGCGCAGGTCGGCATCGCTCATGCCGGTGAGGGCCACGCCCTGGAAGGCGCAGCCGGCGCAGTGCACGGCCAGTTCGATGTCGGCCAGCGGCAGGGCCTGGCCGGCCAGGGCGGCCATCAGCCCTGGCCGTGCGACGTCGTGCGCCAGTCCGATGAAGCGCTGCGGCCATTGCCGCGCCAACTCGGCCAGCGGCGTTTCGCCGCGCGCGATGCCGACGACGCTGAAGCCGCTGGCCAGCAGCCCTTGCGTGACGGCGCGCCCGATACCGGCGCTGGCGCCGGTCACGACGCACCAGCGCGGCCTCGGGGCGGGCCTGGCGGTGGAAGCCTCCATGTCAGCCGTTGACCAGGTGGTCGCTGCCGGGCACCAGGTGCGGCAGGTGGGGCGCGATCGAATGCACGTTGACCGTCTTGATGCTCCAGCGCCGGCGCTGCGCCGCCTCGTCGCGCACCGTGCCGATCTCCTTGCCGTGCAGCGACAGGTTGTTGGAGATCGACACGAAGTCGCCGCTGCGCATCTGCACGCGCCGCTTGTGGGCGTGCAGCGCGGCGGTGAGGCGCCTGACGGCGCTGCTGGCCGAATCGGTGAGGCCTTCGGTGCGGTTCTCGAAGAAGCGCAGGTCGACCTCGCGCGTCAGCACGGCGTGGTTGGCCGCCTTGCCGAGCTGCACGTTGCCGCTCATCACCGACAGGTCGTCGAAGGGCGTGTAGAACACCTGCTCGCGCAGCACGCCCAGCGTGTGCCGGTCCAGGGCCGCGAGGATGTCGCGGTTGGCGACGAAGGTGGTCGAGATCTCGTTGTCGTCGCAGCCGCGCAGCGACAGGATGTTCACCAGGTCGGGGCGCACGAAGTGGTTGGCGAGGTCCTTGTGGAAGTGGATTGGCCCGAGCGCCTTCTGCGATTGCGTGGCCTTCAGCGATTCCTTCGGGTAGATGTCCTGGAACACGTCGCCGTCGTTGACGTTCAGGTAGGCGATCGGGTGCTCGCCGGCGACCTCGGCATACAGCTGCAGGAAGCCTTCGGCGACGAAGGTCTTTTTCTTCGCATGCTTGTCGGCCACCGGGTCGTCGTTGCCCAGCTCGGGCAGCACGCGGTCGATGGGGCAGTTCTCGAGGAAGACGAACGGGTGCTCGTAGGCCGAGGCGCGCCGGCGCGCCTCGAGGAAGTCGCGGAAGCGGGCCAGCTGCGGCTCGCCGGCGACCAGCAGCCGGACCTGGTGGCGGAACGCCGCATAGGCCTTGTACGGGTTGAGGCGGATCGCTTCCAGCCGCTGCACGAGCGCGTCGTGCTCGGCATCGCCGAAGCGGAAATTCACCGGCAGGTCTCGGTGCATGGTCGGGTCTCCGGGGTGAGGCTCAGGTCAGGGATCGGGCGGCCAGCAGTTCGTGCAGCCTGGGCTTGGCGCCGACGGGGTCGAGCGTGACATCGAGGTGGCGCACGCCGGCGGCCTGCAGCCACGCCAGCGCTGCATCGCCCGGTGCCGCGCGCTGCCCGAGCGCCCGGTCATCGCCGTGCCAGCACGGGAAGTCGGGGTCGGCCGGCGGGAACACGGCATCGGCGATGTCGGCGGCCTGCAGCTGCGCGGTGCTGCCGCTGGCATGCAGCGTGAGGCCCGCGGCGTGGCCGGGTTCGAGCCGGGCCCGCACGATGCCGGCCAGCGGCGCGCGCCGCTGGTAGCGCAGGCCCAGCACTTCCGTCAGCAGGCAGGGCGCGACGATGCGCTTGTGGGCCTGCGCGTAGCTGCGGCGGTACAGCGCGTGGGCGCAGCCGCGGCCGGTTTCATCGCGCCGGCGCTGCAGGTCGCGCAGCCCGGCGTCGAAGACGTGCCGCAGCTCGGGGTAGTCGAGGATCGTGCCTTCGCAGTACGACAGGTAGCTGGGCCACGACCAGACGCTGCGGCCGTCTTCGGCATCGAGCAGCACGCGGTCGTTCGACAGCGGCTGCGCGCCCTGGCGCAGCACCGCGTCGATGAACAGCGTCGACTTGCCCGCGCCCTTGCCGCCGAGGAACAGCCAGGCGGCGCCGTCGACCAGCACCGCGCTCGCGTGCAGCATCGGCGCGAAGCGCGGGCCGCGGCGCCACAGCGCCAGGTTGCGCGCGGCGTGGAAGATCAGTTCGCTGGCGCGTGCGGTGTGCATCGGATCGATGTGCGCATCGAGCCGCGCTTGCGTGGCGTGGTAGCGGAACAGCACGCCTTCGCCGGGCAGGTGGATGGAGGCGGTGTCGGCCGGGCCGTCGAGGTTCCAGTGGGCGTAGTTCAGCGAGCGGTGGAAGTGCGCGCAGCGCGGCCAGCCGGCCGAAGCCTGGTGCAGCTCGGCCGCCGAGGCATGGTGCACCCGGATCTCGATGGTGGAGGTGACCGCCGGATCGGCGAGCGGTGCGACGCCCGGCTCGTACGAGCGTGCGATGCGGTCGAAGAACCAAGCATCGCCAAAGGCGCTGTGCAGGATGAATTGGCTGTCGAGCAGCCGATGGCGGGTGATGTCCACGCGAACCTCGAAGACGCAGCGTTCCTCGGCGACGGGGTCGCCAAGACCTGAAGAAGGGGGAACAACGAGCGTCTCCGAGTGGGAGTCGTGGGCCGCATGACAGGCGGCCGGCTGGCGCGGACCCAAGAATCCTTGGAAGTCCTGGCGTGAAAGTCTACGGAGGCGCCGATGCCCGGTCAAGCACGTGCTGCGCGTGGGGACATCGGGGCTGTCAGAACAGGGGGCATGAACCGACCAAGGCGCTGCAGCTTTGCAGCCGGCGCATGATGCGGCGCCAGTTCCACGGAGGACACCCATGACACGCACGTTCGACGCCATCGTGTTCGGCAGCGGCCAGGCCGGCCCGTTCCTCGCCGCCCGCTTGTGCGCCGCCGGCATGAAGACCGCGCTGGTCGAGCGCGAGCACCTGGGCGGCACCTGCGTCAACGACGGCTGCATCCCGACCAAGACGCTGGTGGCCAGCGCGCGCACCGCCCACGTCGCGCGGCGCGCGGCCGACTACGGCGTGCTGATCGACGGCGCGGTGCGGGTCGACATGAAGGCGGTGAAGGCGCGCAAGGATGCGGTCGTCGCGCAGTCGGTGCAGGGACTGGCGGGCTGGCTCGGCGGCATGGAGAACCTGAGCCTGGTCTGGGGCCATGCGCGCTTCGTCGGGCCCGATCGCGTGCAGGTGGGCGACGAGGTGCTGCAGGCGCCGAAGGTCTTCATCAACGTCGGCGCCCGTGCGGTGGTGCCCGACTGGCCGGGCCTGCACGAGGTGCCGTACCTCACCAACACGTCGATGATGGGGGTGGACGAACTGCCGTCGCACCTGATGGTGATCGGCGGCAGCTACATCGGGCTGGAGTTCGCGCAGATGTACCGCCGCTTCGGCGCGCGCGTCACGGTGCTGGAGCAGGGCGAGCGGCTGGTGTCGCGCGAGGATGCCGAGGTGTCGGCCGAGATCCGCGCGATCGTCGAGCGCGAGGGGGTCGAGGTGCTGACGAGGGCGCGCGACTTCGCGCTGTCGCGCACGGCCGATGGCGCGATCGGGCTGAAGGCCAGCGTCGACGGCCGGCCGCGCGAGCTGTCCGGCAGCCATTTGCTGGTGGCCGTCGGGCGGCGGCCCAACACCGACGAGCTGGGGCTGGAGCAGGCCGGCATCGCGCAGGATGCGCGCGGCTACATCACGGTCGACGACCAGTTGCGTACCAGCGTGCCCGGCATCTGGGCGCTGGGCGACTGCAACGGCCGCGGCGCGTTCACCCACACCTCGTACAACGACCACGAG
The DNA here is from genome assembly GCF_056404395.1 of Rhizobacter sp. P2_D12. Lineage (NCBI taxonomy): Bacteria > Pseudomonadati > Pseudomonadota > Betaproteobacteria > Burkholderiales > Sphaerotilaceae > Rhizobacter > Rhizobacter sp. P2_D12. The sequence continues at coordinate 33,103 of NZ_JBFUEB010000063.1, forward strand.
ATCGTCGCCGCCAACCTGCTCGACGGCGATGCGCGCCGCGTCGGCGACCGCATCCCGGCCTACGGCCTGTTCATCGACCCGCCGCTCGGCCGCGTCGGCATGACCGAGGCCGAGGTGCGCGCGAGCGGGCGCGACGCGCTGGTCGGCGTAATGCCGATGACGCGCGTGGGCCGCGCGAAGGAGCGCGGCGAGACGCAGGGTTTCATGAAGGTGCTGGTGGATGCGCAGACGCAGCGCATCCTGGGCGCGGCGATGCTGTGCATCGAGGGCGACGAGATCGTGCATTCGCTGCTCGACGTGATGGCCGCCGATGCGCCGTACACGGTGATCGCGCGCGCGATGCACATCCACCCGACGGTGAGCGAGCTGATCCCGACCTTGTTGCAGTCGCTGAAACCGCTGGGCAAATAGGGGAAGATAGCGGTCCCCCAGAAGCGCCAGGAGACCGCCGATGAAGATCCGAGCCACTGCCATTGCCCTGGCTGCGGCCCTCGCCGCCTGCACCACCAACCCGCCGTCCGGCGGCGCGGTGAGCGACGCGAGGCTGCAGCAGAGCATCGACACCGTCGTCGTGATCTTTGCGGAGAACCGGGCCTTCGACAACCTGTACGGCCTGTTCCCGGGCGCCGATGGCATCCCCGGCGTCAACCCGAGTTCGCGCGGCGCGTGGCAGCCGCAGACCGAGCGCGACAGCGACGCTGTGTTGCCCAAGCTGCCGCAGACCTGGGGCGGCGTGACGGCCGCCGGCCAGGCGGTGACGCTGGCGCAGGGGGCCACCGCCAACCAGGACAACAAGCCGTTCCAGATCGATGCCGAGGCCGGCTACCAGGGCAGCGGCGTCAAGGTAGGGCAGGACGTGATCACGCGCGACCTGTACCACCGCTTCTTCGAGAACCAGATGCAGATCAACGGCGGGCGCAACGACAAGTTCGCCGCCTGGGCCGACGGCGGCGGGTTGGCGCTGGGCTACTACGACGGCAGCAGGATGCGCCTGTGGCAGATCGCGCAGCAGTACGTGCTGGCCGACCGCTTCTACATGGGCGCGTTCGGCGGTTCGTTCCTGAACCACCAGTACCTGGTGTGTGCCTGCGTGCCGGTGGTCCCGGATGCGGAGCAGTCGCCGGCCAAGGGTTCGATCTCGGTGGTCGACAAGCTGCCCGATGGCCGCTGGAGCACGCGCCTGACGACGCGGCAGGATTCACCGGCCTCGGCCATCGCTGGGGCGCCGAAGTACGTCAACAGCGGCAACCTGACGCCGGCCAACTATGCGGGCGACGGCCGCTATTACGCGGTCAACACGATGCAACCGGCCTACCAGCCGAGCGGCGTGCCGCCGGCGGCCGGCGGCAACGACCTGCTGGCCGATGCGAGCAAGCCGACGACGCTGCCGCCGCAGACGCAGCTGACGATCGGCGACATGCTGGACCGCAAGGGCGTGAACTGGGCCTGGTACGGTGGCGCGTGGGACGTGGCGACGGCCGAGGGGCGGCAGCCGGCGGCCGTGGCGCGCAAGGTGATCTACACCTCGCCGGTGGGCTTCCAGACGCACCACCAGCCGTTCAACTACTACGCCGCGGTCGACCCGACCGATCCGGCGAAGGCCGCGTACCGCAAGGCGCACCTGAAGGATTTCGATGCGAGCTTCCTGCAGGACGCGGCGGCGGGCACCTTGCCGCCGGTGTCGTTCTACAAGCCGCAGGGCAACCTGAACCAGCACGCCGGCTATGCCGACGTCGCGGCCGGCGACCAGCACATCGCCGACGTGATCGCGAAGCTGCAGCAGGGCCCGCAGTGGAAGCGCATGCTGGTGGTCGTCACCTACGACGAGAACGGCGGCTTCTGGGACCACGCGCCGGTGCCCAAGGGCGACATCTGGGGGCCCGGCACGCGCATCCCGGCGATCATCGTGTCGCCGTGGGCGAAGAAGGGCTACGTCGACCACACGCCGTACGACACCGGCTCGATCCTGCGCTTCATCACTCGGCGCTTCCAGCTGGAGACGCTGCCGGGCCTGAAGATGCGCGACGAGGGGCTGGCGAAGAACGGGTCGCCGGCGATGGGGGATTTGACGGGGGCGTTGAAGCTGGAGTGACATACCCATCCGTCAACGTCTTCAAGAACGCGATCACATCCGCGATCTCCGCCTCGCTCAACGCCGGCTGGCTCCCCGGCGCCCGATCGAACGGCGGATCGACATTCACGTTCTCCTTCAGCGCCCCCGGCAGGTCGTCGTACGGCTCGACCTTCCCGTCCGCTCCCGTGCCGTACCAGCGCTGCGGCTCCAGGTCGCGCATCACGTAGAAGCGCATCACCTCCTCCAGCGAGTGCAGCACGCCGTTGTGGAAGAAGGCCTGCCGCAGCGCGACGTTGCGCAGCGTCGGCGTGCGGAATGCGCCGCAGTACTCGCGGTTCGCCGCCAGGTCGCGCCGCTCCGGTCCGCACAGCCCCAGGTCGTGGAAGCCCGCGTCGCGGTTCGCCGGCAGGCTGCGGTTGCGCGGCACGCCCAGCACGATGTGGCCGTGGTCGGTGAAGGCCGGAAACGCCCCCGTCGTCGCGCTGATCACGCTCGGGTGGCATGACGCGCAATTGCCCTTCGCCTCGTCGTTGAACAGCGCCAGCCCGCGCGCCTCCTGTGGCGACAGCTGCGCCTTGCCGCGCAGCACCGCGTCGTACTTGCTGCTGTACGGATGGAACTGCGCCGCATCCTGCTGGAACATCTCCAGCGCCAGCACCGCCCACTGGAAGCCGTGCTCGGCCGAATCCAGCGCGTCCGCGCCGAAGGTGTCGCGGAACTCGCCGGCATACGGCGCGCGCCTCAAGCGCTCCACCACCTCGGCCTCGCTCGCGTTCGCCATCTCGTTCGGCGACAGCAGCGCGAGCCCCGCCTGCTCGTGCGCGCTGGCCGCACGGCCATCCCAGTCGTGTCCGCCCGCCGGCCCCTGGTCGACGCTTTCATCCACGTCGTCGTCATGGCGGTGCTCGGTGAACGGCGGCACGTTCTGCAGGTAGCGCAGCGATGGTGTCGCACGGAACCCGAGCGCGGTGCCGTCGCGCCCGCCCGGCTGCACCGATTGGCCGTTCGGCGGCCCGTAGGCGGATGCCGGGTCGTGGCAGCTCGCGCAGCTCTGCTCGCCCGATGCCGACAGCAAGGGGTCGAAGAACATCGTGCGCCCCAGCCGCTGCATCTTCGCGAAATCGGGCTGGCGCTGCATCTGCATCGCGTAGGCCTCGGCCGCCTGCGCCGGCGGCAGGCCCGGCCGCACGATGGCGGCCAGCAGCAACGCGAAGCCGAGGTGATGCCACTTCATGGCCCGCGATTCTGCCGTCCGCAGGCCACCCCGGCATCCCCGGTGTGGGATTTTCCCGTCCGTTGCGGCAAGTCCCTGGGCCGCGCCATGCCGTGCCGGGCTATGCTGCGCCCCCAGGGGGTTGATCGAGCATGCAGAAGTTGTCGCAATGGCTGCGGGCCCTGGGTGTGTCGCTGGCGCTCGCGCTGATCGCGATGCCGCCGGCCGGCGCGGCGGACAAGCCCGACTGCCCCCGCCCGCTGAGCCTGGCGCTGCACGAGCACGGCCTGCTCTATTCCGGCGAGACCGGCGAGGGCATCGACAAGGACATGGCCGACGAGCTGGCACGCCGCAGCGGCTGCAAGCTCATCGTCTCGGTGATGCCGCGGGCACGCATCTGGCAGCTGATCGAAGGCGGGGCGCTCGACTTCAGCTTGTCGGGCATCACCAACCCGGCGCGCGAGCAGTTCGCTGCCTTCGCGTGGTACGTCTCCAACAAGTACTACCTGCTGGTGCGCAAGGACGCCAACGTCGGCGCGCTGGCCGATTTCGAACGCAACCCGCAGCTCAAGCTGGGCGTGATCCGCAGCTTCCGCTACAGCCCGACGGCCAACCGCTTCGTCGACGCGCTCGACGCGCAGGGCCGTGTCAGCCATGCCTCCAGCCTCGACCCGCTGTACCAGGTGCTGCTCGACAACCGCGTGCAGGCGATGATCATCGAGCCCTTCGACTACCCGACCATCCTGCAGGGCACGGTGCGGGCGCAGACGCGCATCGTCGAGTTCGACGACCCGCCGGTGCCGCACGGGCTGATCATGTCGAAGAAGTCGCTGTCGCCCGCGCAGCAGCAGGCCTGGCGCGCGCTGGTCGACGAGATGCGCGCCGACGGCACGGTGCAGCGCATCTTCGAGAAGTATTTCTCGATCGAGCTGGCCCGCTCGATGACGCGTTTCTAGCGTGAACCTGAAACGCTTCTTGCCCTTGCTGCTGTCGCTGCTGGTGGCCGCGGGCGCGCTCGCGATCACCGCGCTCGCGTGGCGGCACGAACGCGAATCCGAGGACGCCGCGCTGCGCGCAAGCTTCGACTTCGCGCTGCGCCAGGCCACCAGCCGCATCGAGCAGCGCATGGCCAGCTTCGAGCAGATGCTGCGCGGCGTGCAAGGGCTGTTCCTCGCGTCCGGCCGTGTCGAGCGCGCCGATTTCGACCGCTACGTCGACGCGCTGCTGGGCGGCGTCGACTTCACCGGCCTGCAGGCCATCGCCTACGGTCCGCTGCTGTCGGGCGACGAACTGGCGGCGCACGAAGCCGCGCAGCGCCGTGGCGACCCGGGCTACCGCGTGCGCCCGCCGGGCCCGCGCGCAAGCTACGTGCCGGTCACCTACATCGCGCCGGCGGCCGGGCGCAGCCTCACCGCGCTGGGCTACGACATCGCGACCGACCCGGTGCGCCGCGCCGCGCTCGAGAAGGCGCGCGATTCGGGCAGCGTCGCGATCACCGGCCGCCTGCGCCTGGTGACCGAGCCCGACCACGCACCTCAGTACGGCTTCCTGATGCTGCTGCCGCTGTACGCCGCCGGCCAGCCGGTCGACAGCGTGGCCGCGCGGCGGCGCAACGTGATCGGCTGGGTCTGGGCCGGCTTCCGGGTCGGCGACCTGATGTCCAGCCTGTACGGCGAGACGACGCCCGGGCTGGACCTGCGGCTGTACGACGGCGTCGCGCTGAAGGAAGACGCGCTGCTGTACCGCTCGATCGGCCTCGAGGCCGAGCAGCAGCCGGCGCGCTTCGAGGCGCAGGAGTACATCGGCGTGGCCGGCCAGAGCTGGACGGTGCAGGTGCGCAGCACGCCCGAGTTCGAGGCGCGCCACCACCGCGAATCGGCCCGCATCATCCTGTTCGCCGGCGCCGGGCTGAGCCTGCTGCTGGCCGTGCTGTCGTGGCAGTTCGCCACCGCCCGGGCGCGTGCGCACAGCGTGGCGCGCGTGATGACGCGCGAGCTGCGCGACAGCGAGCTGCGCTACCGCCGCATCGTCGAGACCGCCAACGAGGGCATCTGGCTGGTCAATGCGGCGGCCTGCCTGTCCTTCGTCAACCCGAAGCTGCTGCGCCTGCTGGGCCACGAGGCGGCCGCCATGCTGGAGCGGCCGCTGGGCGACTTCATCGACGATCCAGGCGGGCTGCTGTCGGCGGCCGAGCTGGCGCGCCGCCAGCCGGGCACGGTCGAGACCGCCGAGCTGCGCATGCACCGGCGCGACGGCCAGGGCGTGTGGGTCGCGATGTCGATCACGCCGGTGTTCGACGAAGGCGGCGGCTATGCCGGCGCGCTCGGCATGGTGACCGACATCAGCGAGCGCAAGCAGGCCGAGGCCCGGCGCGTGCTCCTCGAGGCGCAACTGCGCGAATCGCAGAAGATGGAGGCGATCGGCACGCTGGCCGGCGGCATCGCGCACGACTTCAACAACATCCTGGCCGCCATCCTCGGCAACGTGTCGCTGGCGCGCCACCAGCTCGACGATCGCCATGCCGCGGTGCCACCGCTGCAGCAGATCGAGATGGCCGGCGTGCGCGCGCGCAGCCTGGTGCAGAAGATCCTGGCCTTCAGCCGCATGCAGCCGCACGAGCTGGTGAGCCAGCCGATGCGGCCGATGATCGAGGAATCCATCGCGCTGCTGCGCTCGACGCTGCCGGCGACGGTGGAGCTGGTGCTCGAGCTGGAGACCCGGCCGCTGCAGGTGAGCGCCGACGCGACGCACGTGCAGCAGATCCTGCTGAACCTGTGCACCAATGCCTGGCATGCGCTGCAGGGCAGCAGCGGGCGCATCACGATCGGGCTGGATGCGCAAGTGCTGGATGCCGACGCGGCGCAGCGGCTGGGCGAGCTGCAACCCGGCACCTATGTGCACCTGTGGGTGGCCGACACCGGCTGCGGCATGGACGAGGCGACGCGGCTGCGCGTCTTCGAGCCCTTCTTCACGACCAAGCGGGTCGGCCAGGGCACCGGGCTCGGGCTGTCGGTGGTGCACGGCATC
>NZ_JBFUEB010000064.1:0-38542 GCF_056404395.1 Rhizobacter sp. P2_D12
GGCGCGCGGTGGCCCGGCCCAGCACGGCGCGCAGGCCGAGGCCGGGGGCGCCGTCGGGCGCCAGTGCGGTCAGCACGTAGCGCGTCGTCAGCGCGGCGGCCAGCAGGCCGGCGATCGAGAACACGCCCAGCTGCGCGAGGCCGCCGAAGCCCGAGAACACCAGCGCCGAGAAGCCGGCCAGCGAGGTCAGCAGGCCCCAGCGCACGGTCGGCCAGTTGTGGCGCCGCCAGTGCAGCGCGCCGGGGCCGCTCGCGCCGGCGGCCGGGCGGGCCTGCACCAGGTAGTAGATCGCGTAGTCGACCGCCTCTCCGATCAGCGTGGTGCCGAAGCCGAGCGTGATGCCGTGCACGTGGCCGAAGCCCAGGCTGACCGCGACGGTGCCGGCCAGCACGCCGCTGGCGACCGGCAGCAGCGCCACGCCCAGCGCCTTCAGCGAGCCGAAGGCGAGCATCAGCAAGGCCAGCACGATGGCACCGTCCCACAGCGCCAGGCGCTCGACCTCGGCCTGGATCAGCGTGCGCGACTGCACCCCCAGCACGCCGGCGCCGGACAGTTCGATCGCCGTGCCGCGCGCGGCCCACGGCGCGAAGGCGCGCTGCACCGCGTCGATCGCGCGTGCCTGGCCGTCCAGGTCGGAGCCCTCGGCGCGCGTGATGCCGACCAGCAGCGCGCGCGGCTGGCTGCGCGACACCCAGACGCCGGCCTCGACGCGCGGGCCGCCGGACGGCAGCAGCGTCTCGCCCAGCCGGACCATCTCGCCGGTCGGGTCGCGCCACAGCAGCGGCTTGATCCAGCCGCCGGCCGGCGTGCCGAGCAGCGCCATCGTGTCGGCGATGCCGTCGCGCAGCCCGTCGACGCTGAAGCGCTGCGCATCGACCGCCGGGCTCAGCTGGTAGCGGTGCGCCAGCAGCAGCTCGCCGACGGCTTTCGGTGCACCGTGATTGTCGCCGTTGCTGACGCTGGCGAACTCGCCGCCGCTGCGCAAGGCGGCGGCCACCGCGCGCGAGGCTTCGCCGCGCTGCGCTGCATCGCCGCCGCGCAGCCCGATCAGCATCACGCGGGCGGTGACGCCATGGCGCAGCTGTTCGAGCAGCACGCGCTGCTCGGCGCTGGGCGACGACGGCAGGAAGGCCGACAGGTCGGCCACGTAGGTGGTGCGCGCCGCCCACAGCGCGCCCAGCAGCATGGCCGCCAGCCACACCCACAGCGCGGGCCGGCGCAGCGCGCCCCGGTTCATGGGGTGCGCGTCTCGACGATCTTCATCGTCGAGCGATCGCCGCCGGCCAGCAGCACCTGCACCTCGGTCAGCGCGGCCCGGCTGCCGCCGACGATGACGCGCGCGACCTGCTCGCGCAGCAGCGCTTCGCGCGGCACCAGCTCGAGCGTCCACTGGTCGAGGCTGCCGCTGAACTGCATCGTGAAGTGGCGGTCGAGCAGCTCGCGGTTGCCGGTCAGCGTGCCGCGCACCGCCTCGACCAGCACCTGCGCATCGGGCACCGAATCGAGCGGCACGCTGCGGCTGCGGCTGCCCTGGCTCATCGTCAGCGTGTTGCCGGTGACGGCCAGGCGCTCGCGGCGCGGCTTCAGGGTCTCGCGCACGAAGGTGTCGGGCGCCGAGAAGCTGAGCCGGCCGGACGATTCGAGCGTGCGCGTCATGTCCTGCAGCGTCACCTGGCGCTGCTCGGTGAAGGTGGCCTCGCCCGATTTCACGCCGGCCAGCAGGGCCAGCAGGGTGGACAGGTCGGCCTGCGGCGCGGCCATGGCGCCGAGCGGCGCCAGTGCCAGCAGCAGCGACAGCGCACGGCGCCGCAGTTCAGCGCGCAACGTCAGCATCGGTGGGGGCCCAGAAGTCGTAGAAGTTGAACCAGTTCATCGGGTGCTCTCTGCACAGCTGCTCGAGTATCGCGACATAGCGCCGCTGTGCATCGGCCACCGCGGCATCCTGCGCCTCGCGGCTGGCCGGGCGCTCGCTCAGGTCGGCCAGCGGCAGGAAACGCAGCGAGTATCGGTTGCCGCCCAGGTACAGCCCGGTCATGAAGACGATCTGCCGGCGCAGCAGCGCGGCCAGGCGGAACGGTCCGTCGGAGAAGCTCGCGTCGGCACCGAGGAAAGGCAGCCGGTGGCTGACCTCGCGCGATGCCGCCGCGCCCGGCAGGCTGCGGTCGCCGAGCAGGCCGGCCACGCCGCCGTCGTCCAGCCAGCTCCGCAGCTGCAGCATCGACTCGAGGTGCCCGAGCGCGATGATGTGCAGCGGCGTGTCCGGCGCGATCGCCTTCAGCGTGGCGTTGATCATCCGCGCATTGTCTTCGTACATGACCATCGCGATGCGCAACCCGCTGCGCGCGCTGCCGAAGGCGCGCATCACCTCGAAGCTGCCCAGGTGGGCACCGATCAGCAAGGCGCCTTCGCCGCGGGCGAGCACGGCGTCGAGGTGCTCGGTGCCCTCGATGCGGATGTCGAAGCCGTCGAAGCGTTCCTGCAGCAGGTAGACGCGGTCGAGCACGGTGGATGCGAAGCCGTGGATGTGGCGCAGCCGCTCGCCGAAGGTGGGCCGGCGCCCGAACACCTGCCGCAGGTACTGCGCCGACGCGCGCGACGGCCGGCGCGCGAACAGCAGGAAATACAGCGCGATCGGGCCCAGCAGCAGCCGCGCGGCGGGCCGCCCCAGGCCGACCGCGATCCAGCGCATCAGCGTCAGCACCCACAGGCTGCTGCGCTCGCGCTCGTTCGTCCAGGAGGCGTCGCGGGTCGTCATGGCGCCGCGGCGGGCAGCTCGAAATGGCCGCTGGCGCTGCGCCGGGCCTGGCCGTCGACGAGCTGGGCGACCTCGAAGCGCAGCCGGGTCGCGCCGGGGACGGGCTCGTCCCAGTCGATGCGCAGCTCGGCATCCGGCCCGACCGGCGCGACGAACTTGACCGCGCCCAGCCGCAGCGGTGCGGCGCTGCCGTGCGCCAGCAGCGCCTCGACGACCTCGGCCAGCAGCAGCACGCCCGGCACGATCGGGCGGCCGGGGAAATGGCCGGCGAAGGCCGGATGCGAGGCCGGGATGCGGACCGTGGCGACCGGCATGCTCAGAGGTGCTCGGCCGCAAGCGCGGCCAGGCGCTGCGCCGGCAGCTTGCCGGTGGCATCGCGCGGCAGCGACGGCAGCATCACGATGCGCCGCGGCAGCAGCACCGGGTCGAGGCGCTGGCGCAGCGCGGCGAGCAGTGCCTCGCGCGACAGCGTGTCGCTGACGACGAAGGCGACCGGCCGCGCGACGCCTTCGACGCTGTCGGCCTGCGGCAGCCAGAATGCGCCGTCGCGCACGCCCTCGATGCTGTTGAGCTGGAAGTTCAGGTGCGACAGCGAACTGCGCTTGCCGGCCACGTTGATCAGGTCGTTGCTGCGCCCGAGCAGCCGGAAGCGCGTCGGCGACAGCACCTCCAGCACGTCGGCCAGCAGCGTCGGCTCGGGCACGTGGCCGCCGCTGACGACGCTCTCGGCGCCGTCGCCCTGCAGCCGCACGCCGTCGTACGCCAGCCACTCGGGGCCGTCGGTGGTGCGCCGCGTCGCGACCTGGCCGGCCTCGGTGCAGCCGTAGATCTCGACCAGCGGCGCCTGCCACGCGGCCTCGGCGCGCGCCGCCATCTGCGGCGACAGCGGTGCGGTGGCCGACAGCACCAGGTCGAGCTCGGGCAGCGGCGTGCCGGCGTCGAGCAGCATCTTGAGGTGGTAGGGCGTCGTCACCAGCACGCGCGGGCGCGGCAGCGCGGCCAGCACGCGCGCGATGTCGGCCGGCAGCAGCGGCTTCTCGGCCGCGAACGAGGCGCCGCCCAGCATCGCGAGCAGCACGGTCGACTCGAAGCCGTACATGTGGTGCGGCGGCACGGTGCCGAGCAGGCTGACGCCTTCGAGGCTGGCGCGGCCCAGGTGGCCGGCGATGCGCTGCGCCTCGGCGCGGATGTTCTCGACCAGCAGGTCCCAGCGCTTGGCGTGGCGCGTCGGCTGGCCGGTGGAGCCGGAGGTGAGCACCTGCGCGACGACGGTGCCGGGGGCGAAGCACGGCGTTTCGGCGACGCTGCCGGCGTGCCCGGGCGCGATGTCCTCGAAGCGCAGCGACGGCAGCGCGAGCGGGCCGCCGCCGGCTTCGAGCAGCCCGTGCGCGCGCGGGAACAGCTGCCGCAGCCGCTCGACCATGTCGGGGGTGTGGTTCGGCGGCATCAGGTTGAACTGGCCGCGCAGCAGGGCCGCGCCCAGCGACAGCGCGAAGCGGTAGCGGTCGTTGCAGACCGCGAGCACCGCGTCGCCGTCGGGCAGCTGCTGCGCCAGCGCGGCGATGTCGGCCAGGTACTGGCTGCGGCTCAGCGGCTGGCCGTTGCGCCAGGCCAGCGGTGCCGCGAGCGGCGCGCCCGCGAGCAGCGGCAGTGCGCGGTCGGCGTTCACTGGTGGGCCCGGTAGGCGCGCATCGCCTCGAGGAAGCCGACGCGCTCGAATTCGGGGTGCAGCCGGTAGCGCAGCAGGTACTCGACGACGAACATCGCGACCAGCGAAACCGGCGTGACCACGTTGGCGAACAGCGACCAGGCGGTCAGCGGCGCGAACGCGAACAGCACGAACGAGGTGCCGGCGATGGCCAGGAAGTAGCCGGTCCAGACGCCGGTGAGCCGGCGTGTGTAGGCCTGCAGGCCGGGCGGCATCGTCGCGTGCATGCGGCTGGCGAACTGCGTGATCATCGGCGTGCGCCCGCCGCGCAGCGTGCGGCCGAACACCCAGGCCAGGGCCAGGTGGATGCCGGCGTGCTGGGCCAGGTAGAACCAGGGGGTGGGCAGGCGCGAGCCGTTCAGCAGCACCGCGACCGCGAGTGCGGCGACCCCGGCCGCGAGGATGCGGTTGCCGCTGCGCCACAGCGCCCACAGCGCGGCGCCGGCCATCGGGCCGAGCAGCGTCAGCAGCGCCGGCACCGAGCCGGCATCGCGGCTCACCAGCACGTGCGCGAGCAGCGCGTAGGCCCCGAGGCCCACCGCCGCCAGCCCCCAGCGGGCGTTGACGTTCATGTCACACCGTGCGGTGGGTGGCGATGTGGCCGGCCAGGCTGCGCAGCGACGAGAAGATGCGCAGGTTGTCCTCGTCGCCCGAGCGCAGCTGGAAGCCGTAGCGCTTGGAGACCACCAGGGCCAGCTCGAGGATGTCGATCGAATCCAGGCCCAGGCCCTCCCCATACAGCGGCGCGTCGGGATCGATGGCCTCCGGGGCGATCTCCAGGTTGAGGGACTCGACCAGGAGGGTGCCGACTTCCGGCAGCAGATTCGTGTCAGCTGGGTTCATGCGATCTCGTGAAACGGGCTCGGCGAAAACCATCGATTTTAGCGGAGCGGCTTGCGGCTTTCGTCACAGGCCGTACCATCGCCCGACTTCGCCACCCCCCAGGAACCGATGGGACGCCATGCCTGAACGCACCCCGCCCGCCAAGCAAGACGGTGTCGTGCACCTGCCGCACAGTGCGCTGCCGGCCTACTATCCGGAGGGCGACGCCCAGGCCCGCGAGCGCTTCATCCGCGCGGCGTTCGACGACACCGCGGTCGACTACAACCGGCTCGAGCGCATCCTCGGGCTGGGCAGCGGTTCGTGGTATCGGCGCCAGGCGCTGCTGCGCGCGGGCCTTGCGCCCGGCATGCAGGTGCTGGACCTCGGCATGGGCACCGGCCTGGTGTCGCACGAGATCCTGCACGTGACGAACGAGCCCGCGCGGCTGGTCGGCGTCGACCCGAGCCCGGGCATGATGGCGCAGGCCCACCTGCCGCCGCAGGTGCGTTGCCTCGAAGGCCGCGCCGAGGCGCTGCCGGTGGCCGACGCGAGCGTCGATTTCCTGGTGATGGGCTATGCGCTGCGCCACATCGAGGACTTCTCGGTGGCCTGCGCCGAGTTCCGCCGCGTGCTGAAGCCGGGCGGGCGCCTGCTGATCCTCGAGATCACCAAACCGGCCGGCCGCATCGCCACCGCGCTGCTGAAGGTCTACATGCGCGGCGCAGTGCCGCTGCTCGCGCGCGTGGTCTCGAAGGCCGAGGCGACGCCGCGCCTGTGGCGCTACTACTGGGACACGATCGCCGCCTGCGTCGCACCGGCCGAGGTGCTGGCGACGCTGGCCGCGGCCGGACTGCTCGAACCGAGCCGCTACGTCGAGCTCGGCATCTTTTCCGAATACAGGGCCCGCGGCTGATGAACCTGCCTTCGCATCAACTCACGATGACGGTGCTGATGACGCCGGACATGGCCAACTTCACCGGCAACGTGCACGGCGGCGCCATCCTGAAGCTGCTCGACCAGGTGGCGTATGCCTGCGCCAGCCGCTACGCCGGGCGCTACGTGGTGACGCTGTCGGTCGACCAGGTCACGTTCCGGCAGCCGATCCACGTCGGCGAGCTGGTGACCTTCCTGGCCTCGGTCAACCACACCGGCACCACCTCGATGGAGATCGGCATCAAGGTCATCACCGAGAACATCCAGACGCAGCTGGTGCGGCATGCCAACAGCTGCTTCTTCACGATGGTGGCGATGGACGACGAGCGCCGGCCCGCGCCGGTGCCGCCGCTGGTGCCGGTGACGCCGGACGAGATCCGGCGCAGCAAGGCGGCGCAGGTGCGGCGCCAGCTGCGCCAGGAGTTCGAGCAGCGCGCGACGGCGATGAAGCCTTGACGGCGTCGGATGGGAGTGCACAAATGCGCTCCTCATCAACCGCGAAGGGGGAGACGCGATGGACTTGACGAAACGGGCTGCGGCCGAGCTGGTGGGCACCTTCTGGCTGGTCTTGGGCGGATGCGGCAGCGCAGTGCTCGCGGCCGCATTCCCGAACGTCGGCATCGGCCTGCTGGGCGTGTCGTTCGCGTTCGGGCTGACGGTGCTGACGATGGCCTACACGATCGGGCACATCTCGGGCTGCCACCTGAACCCGGCGGTGTCGATCGGCCTCGCGGTGGGCGGGCGCTTCAAGGCGTCGGAACTGCCGGCCTACATCGTTGCCCAGGTGATCGGCGGCGTGCTGGGTGCCGCGGTGCTGTACCTGATCGCGAGCGGCAAGGCGGGCTTCAGCCTGGCCGGCGGGCTGGCGTCGAACGGCTACGGCGAGCATTCGCCGGGCGGCTATTCGATGATGGCGGGCTTCCTGTGCGAGGTCGTGATGACCGGCATGTTCCTGGTGATCATCATGGGCGCGACCGACCGGCGCACGACGGTGGGTTTCCAGCCGATCGCGATCGGGCTGGCGCTGACGCTGATCCACCTGATCAGCATCCCGGTCACCAACACCTCGGTCAACCCGGCGCGCAGCACGGGGCCGGCGCTGCTGGTCGGCGACTGGGCGCTGTCGCAGCTGTGGCTGTTCTGGGTCGCGCCGATCGTCGGCGCGGTGCTCGGCGCGGCGCTGTACCGCTGGCTGGGCGGGCCGGACGACAAGGCCTGACATCGTTCTTTACACGCCGGCGGCCAACGGCCGCCGTGCGTGTCGCGTTGCTGCGGGGTGGCGCCGCGTCCGGCGCCCGGAGAACGCGATGAACTGGAAGCTTGCCTCGATGCGGCTGGCCGTGCTGACCCTGGTGGGCAGCACCTTGGCCGGCTGCGTGGTCTATCCCCGGCCGTACTACGCGCACCCCTACGGACCGCCGCCCGGTGCGGTGGTGGTGGCGCCGCCGCCGGCCCCGGCGCCGCCACCGCGCTATTCCTACAACGACAACGGCTACGGCCAGGTCACCAACATCGAGATGCTGCGCCAGCAGGAGCGGCCGACCGGCGGCGGCGCGGTGCTGGGCAGCATCGTCGGCGCGGCGGTGATCGGCGCGGTGATGGGTGGCCGTGGGGCCGGCGTCGTCGCGGGGGCGGTCGGCGGCGCGATCGTCGGCAACGAGATCGAGCGCAACCAGGCGCCGGGCTACGAGGTGTTCCGCATCACGGTGCGGCTGGACAACGGCGCATGGCGCCAGTTCATGGTGACGCAGCCGAACGGCCTGCGCGTGGGCGACGCGGTGCGGGTCGAGGGCCCCCGCATCTTTCCCGGCTGATTTACAATCGCGCTCCCAAACGAACAAGGGCGAGAAAGGCATCATGGTTATGACACCGCGAACTACGCCGGACTTCACTGAGGTTTAGTCGGCCGCGGCTCGTCACGTCTTTACTCGTCATCTCTCGAAGCGCGGCTCACCCCCGCGCTTTTTTGTTTCCAGGAGCTTCTTCCATGATTTCAGTCCAGCTGCCCGATGGTTCGAAACGCGAGTTCCCCGGCCCGGTCACCGTGGCCGAGGTGGCTGCGTCCATCGGCACGGGCCTGGCCAAGGCGGCGCTGGCCGGACGGGTCGGGCAGGGCGACGCGGCGCGCGTCGTCGACACCAGCTACCGCATCGAGGCCGACACGGCTCTCGCGATCGTCACCGACAAGGATCCGGACGGCCTGGACGTCATCCGCCACTCGACGGCCCACCTGCTGGCCTATGCGGTGAAGGAGCTGTTTCCCGAGGCCCAGGTCACGATCGGCCCGGTGATCGAGAACGGCTTCTTCTACGACTTCTCGTACAAGCGCCCGTTCACGCCCGAAGACCTGGCGGCGATCGAGGCCAAGATGGCCGAGCTCGCGAAGAAGGACGAGCGCGTCGAGCGCCGCGTGCTGCCGCGCGACGAGGCGGTGGCGTATTTCAAGGGCATCGGCGAGGACTACAAGGCCGAGATCATTGCCAGCATCCCGTCGAACGAGGAAGTCTCGCTGTACCGCGAGGGCAAGTTCGAGGACCTGTGCCGCGGCCCGCACGTGCCCAGCACCGGCCGCCTGAAGCACTTCAAGCTGATGAAGGTGGCCGGCGCCTACTGGCGCGGCGACCACCGCAACGAGATGCTGCAGCGCATCTACGGCACGGCCTGGGCCACCAAGGACGAACTGCAGCAGTACCTGCACATGCTCGAAGAGGCCGAGAAGCGCGACCACCGCAAGCTCGGCCGCGAGCTCGACCTGTTCCACCTCGACGAGCATGCGCCCGGCCTGGTGTTCTGGCATGCCAAGGGCTGGGCGGTGTGGCAGCAGGTCGAGCAGTACATGCGCGCCGTCTACCGCGACAACGGCTACCAGGAAGTGAAGGGCCCGCAGATCCTCGACCAGGGCCTGTGGGAAAAGACCGGCCACTGGGGCAACTACCGCGAGAACATGTTCGTGACCGAGTCGGAGAAGCGCGACTACGCGCTCAAGCCGATGAATTGCCCCGGCCACGTGCTGATCTTCAACTCGCAGATGCGCAGCTACAAGGACCTGCCGATCCGCTACGGCGAGTTCGGCCAATGCCACCGCAACGAGCCGTCGGGCGCGCTGCACGGCATCATGCGCGTGCGCGGCTTCACGCAGGACGACGGCCACATCTTCTGCACCGAGGACCAGATCCTCGAGGAATGCGTCGCCTACACGACGCTGCTGCAGAAGGTCTACAAGGACTTCGGCTTCACCGACATCATCTACAAGGTTGCGACGCGGCCGGAGCACCGCGTCGGCTCGGATGCCTTCTGGGACAAGGCCGAGTTCGCGGTGATGGAGAGCCTGCGCCGATCCGGCTGCGAGTTCATCATCTCGCCGGGCGACGGCGCCTTCTACGGCCCGAAGATCGAGTACACGCTGAAGGACGCGCTGGGCCGCCAGTGGCAGTGCGGCACGATGCAGGTCGACTACAACACCGCCGAGCGCCTGGGCGGCGAGTACGTCACCGACACCAGCGGCCGCGCCCACCCGGTGATGCTGCACCGCGCCATCATCGGCAGCTTCGAGCGTTTCATCGGCATGCTGATCGAACACCATGCCGGGGCGCTGCCCGCCTGGCTGGCGCCGGTGCAGGTTGTCGTGGCCAGCATCACCGACGACCACGCCGACTACGCCCGGGAAGTGGCGAAATCGCTTCAAAAACAAGGGGTTAGAGCCGAGAGCGATTTGCGCAATGAGAAGATTACCCGTAAAATCCGCGAGCATTCCTTGCAAAAGGTCCCGTTCATCCTTGTCGTCGGCGAGAAGGAGAAGGCAAGCGGGGCTGTTGCGGTGCGTGCCCGCGGCAACCAGGATCTCGGTGTGATGGCCTTGGCCGACTTCGTTCAGAAGCTCGCCAATGACGTCGTCAACCGGGTCAATGGTGTATGAGACAGGTCCGGTCCGCGGGGGCGTGTCGACATCCAAAGTTTTGGGCCTCGCTGCCTCGGGGTCCGGTGAAAGGTAAGAACCATCGCTACTTTTGCTGACCGTCGCACTCCCAATGTGGAGCGCAAGCACCGCCTCAATCGCGAAATCATGGCGCCGGAGGTGCGGCTCAACGGTGTGGAGAACGAACCGCTCGGGATCGTGAGCATCCAGGAAGCCCTGCGCATGGCGGGCGATCTGGACGTCGATCTGGTCGAAATCGCTGCGCAGGCCGATCCGCCGGTCTGCCGGTTGATGGACTACGGCAAGTTCAAGTACCAGGAGCAGAAACGGGCAGCGGAAGCGAAGTCCAAGCAGAAGGTCATCGAGATCAAGGAAGTCAAGTTCCGTCCCGGCACGGACGAAGGCGACTACCAGATCAAGATGCGCAACCTGCGCCGCTTCATCGAGGAAGATGGTGACAAGGGCAAGGTCACGCTGCGCTACCGCGGCCGCGAGATCACCCACCAGGACATCGGCATGCGCCTGCTGGAACGAATCCGCGACGAACTGGCCGACGTGGCCGTCGTCGAGAACATGCCGAAGCTGGAAGGGCGCCAGATGATCATGGTGCTGGGCCCGAAGAAGCGTTGAGAAGAGTGTGAGTTGAAGTTTCGATGCCCTGGTCTGGTCACCAGGGTGTCGCAAGAAGCCCCGACAGGCCAACAAGACCGCAAGTTCTTTGCGGGCGCCTGCCGGAGCAACGAAAAAGGAGCAGTCATGCCCAAAATGAAGACCAAGAAGAGCGCTGCGAAGCGTTTCCGCGTCCGTCCGGGTGGCACCGTCAAGCGGGGCCAGGCGTTCAAGCGCCACATCCTCACGAAGAAGTCCACGAAGAACAAGCGCCACCTGCGTGGTGCCGTCGGCGTGCACGAGACCAACATGGGTCACATGGCGCAAATGCTGCCATTCGCTGGCCTGTAATCCGTCGGTCTCTGAAACACTTCTAGAAGGAGAAATCCATGCCTCGCGTCAAACGTGGTGTAACAGCCCGCGCTCGTCACAAGAAAGTTCTCGCACTCGCCAAGGGTTACCGTGGCCGTCGCAAGAATGTATTCCGCATCGCCAAGGAAGCGGTCATGCGCGCTGGGCAATACGCCTATCGCGATCGCCGCACCAAGAAGCGTGTGTTCCGCCAGCTCTGGATCGCGCGCATCAACGCCGCGGCCCGTGGCCTGGGCATCACCTACAGCAAGTTCATGGCTGGCATGAAGAAGGCGTCGATCGAGATCGACCGCAAGGTTCTTGCCGACATGGCGGTCAACGATCCTGCCGCTTTCGGCAGCATCGTCGAGAAGGTGAAGGCCCAGCTCGCTTGATGTCGTGATCGCGCCGGATGCGCGTCATCCGGTGCCACGCAAGTCCCCGGCAGCGCTGCTTGCAGCCGCCGGGGCAAGCTCTCAAGGCCGACCTCGTGTTCGGCCTTTTTTATTGGTTTCCTGAACGATGAACGACCTCGATCAACTGGTGCAGGCTGCGCACGCCGACTTTGCGCAGGCGGGCGCGCCCGCCGACCTGGAGAACGCGAAGGCGCGCTACCTGGGCAAGGCCGGCCGCGTGACCGAGCTGCTCAAGTCGCTGGCCGCCCTGTCGGTCGACGAGAAGAAGGCCCGCGGTGCCGAGATCAACCTGGCCAAGCAGGGCATCGAAGCCGCGCTGAACGCGCGCCGCCAGGCCCTCGCCGATGCCGAGCTGCAGGCGCAGCTGAAGGCCGAGTCGCTCGATGTCACGCTGCCCGGCCGCAAGCGCGGCACCGGCAGCGTGCACCCGATCACGCGCACGATGGAGCGCATCGAATCCATCTTCGGCTCGATGGGTTTCGACGTGGCCGACGGCCCCGAGATCGAGACCGACTGGTACAGCTTCACCGCGCTGAACAACCCCGAGAATCATCCGGCGCGCTCGATGCAGGACACCTTCTACGTCGACATGAAGGACGATGAGGGCCGCTGGCTGAACCTGCGCCCGCACACCTCGCCGATGCAGGTGCGCTATGCGCGTGCGCATGCCGCGAAATACGCCGGCCAGGCCCACATGCCCGACATCCGCGTGATCGCGCCGGGCCGCACCTTCCGGGTCGACAGCGATGCGACGCACTCGCCGATGTTCCACCAGGTCGAAGGCCTGTGGATCGGCGAGAACGTCAGCTTCAAGGACCTGAAGGCGATGTACCTCGACTTCATCCAGGCCTTCTTCGAGACGCGCGACCTGGCGCTGCGGTTCCGCCCGAGCTATTTCCCGTTCACCGAGCCGAGCGCCGAGATCGACATCATGTTCGAGAGCGGCCCGCTGAAGGGCCGCTGGCTCGAGGTGTCGGGTTCGGGCCAGGTGCACCCGCAGGTGGTGCGCAACATGGGGCTGGACCCGGAGCGCTACATCGGCTTCGCGTTCGGCTCGGGCATCGACCGTCTCGCGATGCTGCGCTACGGCGTCAACGACCTGCGCATGTTCTTCGACGGCGACCTGCGTTTCCTCAGCCAGTTCAAGTAACCAGCGGAAGACCCATCAATGCAATTCCCCGAGTCGTGGTTGCGTGAGTTCTGCAATCCGCCCCTTGACACCGCCGCGCTGGCCGAGCTGCTGACGATGTCCGGCATGGAGGTCGAAGAGCTGCGCCCGGTGGCGCCGCCGTTCACCGGCGTGGTCGTGGGCCACGTGGTGTCGCTCGAGCGGCACCCGAATGCCGACCGGCTGAACGTCTGCCAGGTCGATGCCGGCACCGGTTCGCTGCTCAACATCGTCTGCGGTGCGCCGAACGTGGCGGCCGGCCAGAAGGTGCCGTGCGCGCTGGTCGGTGCCCGGCTTCCTCCAGGCGAGGATGGCAAGCCCTTCGAGATCAAGCTCGGCAAGCTGCGCGGCGTCGAGAGCCAGGGCATGCTGTGCTCGGCGCGCGAGCTGAAACTGTCGGAAGACCATGGCGGGCTGCTGATCCTCGACGAGGCCGCGCCCGTCGGCGAAGACATCCGCAAGCACCTGTCGCTCGACGACACGCTGTTCACGCTGAAGCTGACGCCGAACCTCGGGCACTGCCTCAGCGTCTTCGGCATCGCGCGCGAGGTTTCGGCGCTGACCGGCACGCCGCTGAAGCAGCCGGCCTGTCCCCCGGTGCAGGTGAAGCACCGCGACGTGCTGCCGGTCAAGGTGCAGGCGCCCGACTTGTGCGGCCGCTTCTCGGGCCGCATCGTCCGCAACGTCGACACGAAGGCGAAGACGCCGGCCTGGATGGTCGACCGGCTGGCGCGCTGCGGCCAGCGGTCGGTGACGGCGCTGGTCGACATCTCGAACTACGTGATGTTCGAGCTGGGTCGCCCGTCGCACATCTTCGACCTCGACAAGATCCATGGCGGCCTGACGGTGCGCTGGGGCCGGCCCGGCGAGCAGCTGAAGCTGCTGAACGGCAACACCATCGAGGTGGATGCCGCGGTCGGCGTGATCGCCGACGACCAGGCGGTCGAATCGCTGGCCGGCATCATGGGCGGCGACTCCACCTCGGTGACCGACGACACGCGCAACGTCTATGTCGAAGCCGCGTTCTGGTGGCCGCAGGCGGTGGCCGGCCGCTCGCGCCGCTTCAACTTCACGACCGATGCCGGTCACCGCTTCGAGCGCGGTGTCGACCCGGCGCTGACCGTCGAGCACATCGAGCACATCACGCGGCTGATCCAGGACATCTGCGGCGGCGAGGCCGGCCCGATGGACGACCAGGTCACGGCCTTGCCCGAACGCAGGCCGGTGACGCTGCGCGTGGCGCGCGCCGCCAAGGTCATCGGCATGCCGCTGACGCAGGCGCAGTGCGTGTCGGTGATGGAACGCCTCGCGCTGCCGTTCACGCAGGCCGAGGGCACGGTCACCGTGACGCCGCCGAGCTGGCGATTCGACCTGCAGATCGAGGAAGACCTGATCGAGGAGGTGATCCGCGTGCTCGGCTACCCGACGCTGCCGTCGACCGCGCCGCTCGCGCCGTTGACCGCGCGCGTGCGCAGCGAGACGAAGCGTGGGCCGCATGCGCTGCGTCACCTGCTGGCCGGCCTGGACTACCAGGAGACGATCAACTTCAGCTTCGTCGAGGAGCGCTGGGAGCTCGATCTGGCCGGCAATGCCCATCCGATCCGCGTGCTGAACCCGATCGCGAGCCCGCTGTCGGTGATGCGCTCCAGCCTGCTGGGCGGGCTGGTCAACGTGCTGCGCTTCAACCTGGCGCGCAAGGCCACGCGCGTGCGCGTGTTCGAGCTCGGCCGCGTGTTCATGCGCGATGCGAGCGTCGCCGCCGGCGAGGTCAGCGTGGCCGGCATATCGCAGCCGCTGCGCGTCTCGGGCCTGGCCTATGGGCCGGCCGATGCCACGCAATGGGCCAGCAAGGAACGCACGGTCGACTTCTTCGACGTGAAGGGCGACATCGAATCGCTGCTGGCGCCGTTGCCGGTGCGCTTCGCCGCGGCCGAGCACCCGGCCCTGCACCCGGGGCGCTCGGCGCGCGTCGAGGTCGACGGGCAGGCCGTGGGCTTCGTCGGCGAGCTGCACCCCAAATGGCGCCAGTCGTACGAGCTGCCGCTGGCCCCGATCGTCTTCGAACTCGATGCGTCGGCGCTGCTGCAGCGCCTGCAGCCGCAGTTCCAGCCGATCCCGCGCCAGCAATCGGCGTGGCGCGACATCTCCGTCATTGCCGGCGAGCAGGTCAGCCACGAGGCGCTGATGAACAGCATCGCCGCGGTCGACCCGGGCCTGATCCGGTCCGCGAAGCTGTACGACATCTACAAGCCCGCGACACCGACCGCCGACGTCGGCGCCGGCGAGCGCAGCCTGACGGTGCGCCTGGAGCTGCTCGACGACAGCGCGACGCTGACCGACGAACGCATCGAAGCCGGCGTTGCAGGCGTGCTCGACACCTTGAAGGCCCGCCTCGGCGTGCGCCTTCGCGGCTGAACGGAGGCCGCGATGGACGACCACATGGACGACAAGGGCCCCGACCGCGTGCTGCTGCCGACGCTCGAGACCCCGACGCTGACCAAGGCCGAACTGGCCGAGCTGCTGTTCGAACGCCTGGGCTTGAACAAGCGCGAATCCAAGGACATGGTCGAGGCCTTCTTCGACATCATCCACGGCACGCTGGTCAAGGGCGAGGACGTGAAGCTGTCCGGATTCGGTAATTTCAACATCCGCCGCAAGGCGCCGCGTCCGGGGCGCAACCCCCGGACCGGGGAATCCATACCGATCAAGGCACGGAACGTTGTAACTTTCCACGCAAGTCACAAACTGAAAGGAGTTGTGCAGGGCGACATACCTGCGGGAGACGACTTCGAGTAAAGTCTTAGCTTTCTCTCTCGAACTCCTTGATTTCAATGGAGAAAGCGCTTCCCGCCATCCCTGCCAAACGCTACTTCACCATTGGTGAGGTGAGCGATTTGTGCGGCGTGAAGCCGTACGTGCTGCGCTATTGGGAGCAGGAGTTCACGCAGCTCAAGCCGATGAAGCGCCGCGGCAACCGGCGCTACTACCAGCACCACGAAGTGCTGCTGATCCGGCGCATCCGCGAGCTGCTGTACGAGCAGGGCTTCACGATCAGCGGCGCGCGCAACCGGCTCACCGAGCTGGTCCATTCGCGCTCGGAAGCGCCGGCACCGATGCCGATGCCGGCATCGGCCGAAGACGAAGCCGCGCTGCTGGATGCGATGGGCCCGGATTCCGAGCTGCCGCTAGACGCGCAGCCCGAAGACGCGCCGATCCCGCAGCCGGTGGTCATCGTCGACGAGGTCTCGCTGACGCAGATGCGCGAGGAACTGATCTCGATCCGCCACCTGCTCGTCGCCTGACCGAGCCCCGGAGGAACCCCTGATTTTTCAAGCTATACTGCGCGGCTTAGTCGGGGTGTAGCGCAGCCTGGTAGCGCACTTGCATGGGGTGCAAGGGGTCGCGAGTTCGAATCCCGCCACCCCGACCAAAGAAAAAACCGAGGCCTGGCAGGATCACCTGCCAGGCCTCTTGTTTTTGGCGCGGCTCCTCAACGGATTCCTGGGGAAAACCCTAGAATCTCGCCCTTTTGGGTCGGAGTCCGAAGATGTTTTCCTTTCACCACCGCGTGCTGAGCCTGCTGCTGTTGGCCGGAGCGAGCAGCGGGGCAGTGGCGCAGGCCCGCGCCGACACGATGGCCAGGATCCGCGAGAGCCGCGTCATCACGCTCGGCGTTCGCGAAGCCGCCCGGCCTTTCTCCTACCTGAATGAACAGAAGCAGCCGGTCGGCTACTCGGTGGACCTGTGCCTGAACGCGGTCGAGGAGATCAAGCGCGAACTCAAGCTCAGCGACCTGAAGGTGCAGTACAAGGTCGTCAGCGGGCCCGAGCGCATCCCGAAGCTGCTGAGCGGCGAGATCGACCTCGAATGCGGTTCGACCACCAACACCCGGGCCCGCCAGGAGAAGGTCGACTTCAGCTACACCTTCTTCGTTGCATCGATGCGCCTGCTGACGCCGAAGAACGTGCAGGTCGATTCGGTCAAGGACCTGAACGGCCTCGCCGTCGCGCTCAGCAAGGGCACGACCTCGGAGAAGCTGTTCAACCAGCTGGCCAACGGCGAGCTGCATGCGCAGCTGCAGACCTTCACCAGCAACACCGAGGCCTACAAGGCGCTGAAGGAAGGCCGCGTGCGCGCCTTCCCGCAGGACGATTCGCTGCTGCTGGGTCTCGCGTCGAACGACAAGGCGCTCGACACGCTGCAGCTGAGCAACCTGGCGCTGTCGGTCGAGCCCTATGCGGTGATGGCGCGCAAGGGCGACACCGCCTTGCTCGCCGCGGTCGACCGCAGCCTGGCGCAGCTCTACGCCAGCGGCGGCGTCAACGCGCTGTACAACAAGTGGTTCACGACCGACGCGTTGACGATCAAGATGAGCCGCCTGACGCGCGACAGCTTCGTCCGCCCCAACAAGGAGGCGGGCGTGGCGATGCTGCTGGGCTTCTCGATCTGATGCGGTGACCTGCGCGGTCAGCGGTGCACCGAACTGGCCGACGACGCCGGCGGCGACGGCGGGGTGGGCTTCACCGGCTTGACCAGCGCCGTGGCCAGCCATGTACCGGTGTCGTCGGTGGCCGGGCCGGCGAGGGTGCCGGACAAACTGCCGTCGGCTGCCAGCGTGCCGGTGCCGGTGAGGACCGTGTCGCCGGCAGCGAGCTTCAGCGTCACGCTGCCGTCGGCGGCCTGCGTGCCGGTCACGTCGTAGACCGTCCTGCCACCGTGCTTGCCGCCCCGTCCGCCCAGGCCGATGCTGCTGGCGTCGCCGCCGGCAGCAACCACCTGGTCGCGATAGCTGGTGACCAGCGCGCTGGTGTCGGCCTGCAACTGCTCGGTGCGGGCCTTCACCGCGTCGAAGAAGGTCTTCAAGGCGGCGCGTTGCGCCTCGTTCAGGCGGTGGCCGGCGTTCGGCGTGGCGGCTTGTTCGAGCGCGGCCTTCAGCGCCTCCTTCAGCGCATCGATGTCGGCCTTGTAGCTCGTCCTCAGGGTGTCCAGTGCGGCGGCGAAAGCCTGCTGCAGCGCGATCACGGCATCGCTGGGCGTTGTCGTGAGCTTGCCGCCGATGAGCTTGCCGGTGAGCGCGATCGTCCCGTCGTCCTGCGCCACGCTGGCCAGCACCAGGGTGCCGTCGAGGGCCTGGCCGGCATCGGTGCCGGCCTCGACTTTGGCGGCGAAGGTGTACAGCGCGGCCTCCACGTGGCTGCCGCCGCTGCGGGTGCCGTCGCTGGTGATGGTGTTCACCGACAGGCCGGCCGCCGTGTCGGTGATGGCAACCGATGCTGCGGCCGATTCAGGGTCGCTGCTCTTGTCCGAGCCGCCGCAGCCGAACAGCATGGCGCTGGCCAGGGCCAGGGCGGCCCACTTGAAAGCGAATGGGGATCCCGACTTCATGGGTGACAACTCCTCTGATTGCGTTGTGGGTGGGAGGGCGCTGCATCGAGCGGCGCGCCTGGCTGTACAGCTGGCGCAATGTAGGGTGGCGAGGCCGCGCTGTCGTGGCTTCGTAAGCCGCTTCGGCAGGCACTTACCAAATGCGGGGGAAGTCGAAGAACCGCTTACGTCCGGCATGCAACGCACACGACTGTGTCGTCGCGGTCATGATCGGATGATCGAAAGTCGATCACCTAGAATCGATCATCGATACTTTGCCGAGGTTCAGCCGCATGGGCACGAGCAGGAAGACGATTCCCGAGCCGCAGCCGGCCGATGCGCTCTACAACGTGTCGCTCGACAAGGGCCTGCAGGTGCTGCGTGCGTTCGATGCTGCGCATCGCACGATGACGCTGGTCGAACTGGCCGAACTCACCGGCATGAGCAAGGGCTCGGTGCAACGCACCGTGCACACGCTGCAGGTGCTGGGCTACATCGGCAAGCACCCGCAGACGCGCCGCTTCCAGCTGCTGCCGCGGGTCATCGAGATCGGGTTCAACTACCTCGCCGCGCATCCGCTGATCCGCGCGGCCCATCCCTACCTGTCGCAGCTGGCCAATGCCAGCGGCGAGACGGCCAGCCTCACCGAGGCGGTGGACCAGGAGATGGTCTACGTGGCCCAACTGCTGGCACCCAAGTTCATCCCGGTGCTCACGCCGGTGGGCATGCGCATCCCGATGTACTGCACGAGCTCCGGCCGGGCCTACCTGAGCCTGTTGCCGCCGGCGCAGGCGCGTGCGCTGCTGGAGGCTTCCGTGCGCGAGCGACGCACGCCGGCGACGCTGACCGAGGTCGACGCGATCATGAAGCGCGTGGCACTGTGCCGCAAGGTGGGCTACGCGACCAATTGCGAGGAGCTGTTCCTCGGCGACATGGGCCTCGCGGCCGCGGTGGTGGACAGTGCGGGCCGGCCCGTGGGCGCCGTGCACGTGTCTCCGCCCACCAGCCGATGGACGATGGACGAGGCACAGAAGAAGCTGGCGCCGATGGTCATCGAATGCGCGCGCGCGATCTCGCTCGCGATGACCCACTGATCAGGACGCCGTCTCGAGCATCGCGCGCAGCAGCACGTTGGCGCCTGCCGCGATGTGCTCGGGCAGTGCGTCCTCGATCTCGTTGTGGCTGATGCCGTCCTTGCAGGGCACGAAGATCATGCCGGTGGGGGCCACCCGGGCCACGTAGACGGCGTCGTGGCCGGCGCCGCTGACGATGTCCATGCAGGGCAGGCCGAGCGCCTCGGCGGCCCGGCGCACGCTGGCCACGCAGGCCGCGTCGAACGCGCAGGGGTCGAACTTCACCACCTGGGCGATCGCCACCTGCAACCGGCCCGCGTCGGCGATGGCGGCGAACTCCTGCCGCATCGCGGCGTCCATGCGGTCCAGGCCGGCCTGCTCCGCATGGCGGAAGTCCACCGAGAAGCGCACCTCGCCGGGCACGACGTTGCGTGAATTGGGCTTCACCTGCACGAAGCCCACCGTGCCGCGGCCGTCCGGCGCTTCGGACAGCGCGATGCGGTTGACCGCCTCGACCATGCGCGCCGTGCCCAGCATCGCATCGCGGCGCAGGCCCATCGGCGTCGGGCCTGCATGGGCGTCCATGCCGGTCACGGTCACGTCGTACCACTGCTGGCCGAGTGCGCCGCGCACCACGCCGATCGGCAGGTCCTGCGCCTCGAGCACCG
Organism: Rhizobacter sp. P2_D12; assembly: GCF_056404395.1. Classification (NCBI taxonomy): domain Bacteria; kingdom Pseudomonadati; phylum Pseudomonadota; class Betaproteobacteria; order Burkholderiales; family Sphaerotilaceae; genus Rhizobacter; species Rhizobacter sp. P2_D12. The sequence continues at coordinate 19,784 of NZ_JBFUEB010000064.1, forward strand.
GCCCCTGTTCGATGTGCGCCTCGAAGTAGGCCGCGAACATGCCGCCGGGCACCTCGCCGCAGGGCTGGGTGCCGCGGTAGCCGATGCGTTCGAGTTCGTCACCCACGGCCAGCCCGGCCAGGTCCTTCTCGCCGAGGATGCGCGCGGCTTCGAACACGCCGGCAAACGCGCCCGAACCCATCATCACCGGCGTGAAGCGGGTGCCTTCCTCGTTGGTCCAGAACGCGACCTCGATCGGTGCGCGCGTGCGGATGCCGTGGTCGTTCAGGGTGCGCACCACTTCGAGGCCCGCGAGCACGCCGAAGTTGCCATCGAACTTGCCGCCCGAGGGCTGCGTGTCGATGTGGCTGCCCGTGGCCACCGCGCGCGCGGCCGGGTCGGTGCCGGCGCGCCGAGCGAACACGTTGCCCACCTCGTCGATGCGCACCGCCATGCCGGCCTCGTGGAACCAGCGCAGCACCAGGTCGCGGCCCCGGCGGTCTTCGTCGGTCAGCGCGATGCGGCACACGCCGCCCTTGGGTGTCGCGCCGATGCACGCCAGGTCCATCAGCGATTGCCACAGGCGCGCTCCATCGACCTGGAGCGCAGCGGGTGAGGGAAGGGTGTCGTTCACGGCGTGGGTGTGGAAAGGAAAGGGGTTGGAAGGCCGATGGCGGCCAGCAAGTTGCGAGCCAATGATATGGACAAACCATCATCTGGTATCGAAAAAGAATCCAGACATATCGACTATCGATACATGCAATGCATTTGGCACAGCGCTTGCATATCCGCTGTCGAGCCCCGAATCCTTCAACCCCTACCCGGATGGTGACCCGATGAGCCCGAACCCGTTGTTGCCTTCGCGCCTGCGCACTCGCCTGGTCGTGCCCGCGATGGCCTTGTCGCTGCTGTGCGGTGCAGCCGCGATGGCGCAAGAGAAGGTGCTGCGCATCGCGATGACGGCCGCCGACATCCCGCGCACGCTGGGGCAGCCCGACCAGGGCTTCGAAGGCAACCGCTTCACCGGCATTCCCATCTACGACTCGCTGACGCAATGGGACCTGTCGAAGGCCGACGCGCCGAGCGTGCTGGTCCCGGGGCTGGCCACGTCCTGGGCGGTCGATGCCAAGGACAAGACGAAGTGGGTCTTCAAGCTGCGCCCCGGCGTCAAGTTCCATGACGGCTCGGCGTTCAATGCCGATGCGGTGGTGTGGAACGTCAACAAGGTGCTCGACAAGTCGGCGCCGCAGTTCGACGCCAGCCAGGTCGGCGTCACCGCCTCGCGCATGCCCACGCTGCGCAGCGCGAGGAAGATCGACGAGCTGACGGTCGAACTGACCACCAGCGAGCCCGATTCCTTCCTGCCGATCAACCTGACCAACCTCTTCATGGCCTCGCCCGCGCACTGGGATGCCAAGCTCAAGGCGGTGCCTGCCGCCACCACCGATGCCGCCGAGCGCGCCAAGCAGGCCTGGACCGCCTTCGCCGCCGATCCGTCGGGCTCCGGCCCGTTCAAGGTCACGCGCTTCGTCTCGCGCGAGCGGCTGGAGCTGGCGGCGAACAAGGCCTACTGGGATCCCAAGCGCACGCCGAAGATCGACAAGGTGGTGCTGATCCCGATGCCGGAGGCGAATGCGCGCACCGCCGCGCTGCTCGGCGGCCAGGTCGACTGGATCGAAGCGCCGTCGCCCGATGCGATGCCGCAGATCCAGCAGCGCGGCTTCAAGATCTATTCGAACGCGCAGCCGCACGTTTGGCCGTGGCAGCTGTCGTTCGCCGAAGGCTCGCCCTGGCTCGACAAGCGCGTGCGCCAGGCCGCCAACCTGTGCGTCGATCGGGGCGGCCTCAAGCAGCTGCTGGGCGGCATGATGGCCGAGCCCAAGGGCACGGTGCCGCCGGGCCACCCGTGGTGGGGCAACCCGAAGTTCGACATCCGCTACGACGTCAAGGCAGGCCAGGCCTTGATGGCGCAGGCCGGCCACTCGGCCGCCAAGCCGCTGAAGGTGAAGGTGCAGATCTCGGCCTCGGGCTCGGGCCAGATGCAGCCGTTGCCGATGAACGAGTTCGTGCAGCAGTCGCTGAAGGCCTGCTACTTCGACGTGCAGTTCGACGTGATCGAGTGGAACACGCTGTTCACCAACTGGCGCAAGGGCGCGAAGGACCCGTCGGCCAACGGCGCCAACGCCGTCAACGTGAGCTTCGCGGCGATGGACCCGTTCTTCGCGATGGTGCGCTTCGTCAGCACCAAGACCTTCCCGCCGGTGTCCAACAACTGGGGCTACTACGGCAATGCCGAGGTCGACAAGCTGGTGGCCGATGCGCGCACCTCGTTCGACGACACGGCGCGCAATGCGGCGCTCGCCAGGCTGCACGCCTACATCGTCGATGACGCACCCTTCGTCTGGATCGCGCACGACGTCGGCCCGCGTGCGATGTCGCCCAAGGTGAAGAACGTCGTGCAGCCGAGGAGCTGGTTCATCGACATCGCGACGATGACGATGGACTGAGCATGCTCGCCTACCTGGCCCGGCGCATCGTCTATGCGCTGCCCATCATGCTCGGCGTCGCGCTCGTGTGCTTTGCGCTGGTGCACCTGGCGCCGGGCGATCCGCTGGTGTCCATCCTGCCGCCCGATGCGTCGGCCGAGCTGCAGGCGCAGCTGCGACAGCTGTACGGTTTCGACCGCAGCTACCCCGAGCAGTTCGTCGCGTGGCTGTGGCGGGCCCTGCACGGCGACCTGGGCGTGTCGATCGCGACCAACCGGCCGGTGGTCGGCGAGGTGCTCAAGGCCGTGGTCAACACGCTGCGGCTGGCGGTGGTGGCCACGCTGATCGGTTTCGCGCTGGGCTGCCTGTTCGGCTTCGTCGCGGGCTACTTCCGCCGCTCGTTCATCGACCGGCTGGCATCGATGCTGTCGGTGCTGGGCGTCAGCGTGCCGCACTACTGGCTGGGCATGGTGATGGTGATCGTGTTCTCATCGCAGCTGATGTGGCTGCCCGCCACCGGCGCCGGGCCCGGCGGCTCCGACGAATGGGCCTGGGACGGGGCGCACCTGCAGTACATGCTGCTGCCGGCGCTGACGATGTCGGTGATCCCGATGGGCATCATCGCGCGCACGGTGCGGGCGCTGGTCTCGGAGCTGCTCGACCAGGAGTTCGTCGTCGGGCTGCACGCCAAGGGCCTGACGCGCCTGGGCATCTTCCGGCACGTGGTGAAGAACGCCGCACCCACCGCGCTGGCGGTGATGGGCCTGCAGCTGGGCTACCTGCTCGGCGGCTCGATCCTGATCGAGACGGTGTTCTCCTGGCCGGGCACCGGCTTCCTGCTGAACTCCGCCATCTTCCAGCGCGACCTGCCGCTGCTGCAGGGCACGATCCTGGTGCTGGCGATGTTCTTCGTGCTGCTGAACCTGCTGGTCGACGTGCTGCAGACGCTGCTCGATCCGCGCATCGCGCGGGCGTGAGGGCAGGATGACGGCGACCTCACGCGGCTACTGGACCTCGGTCGGCCACCGCTTCCTGCGGGACCCGGTGGCCCTGGGCGCCGCCCTCGTCGTGCTGCTGCTGATCGGGCTGGCGCTGTTCGGGCCCTGGCTGGCGCCGGCCGATCCGTACCAGGCGGCCATGCTCAAGCGGCTCAAGCCCATCGGCACGCCAGGGCTGGCGCTGGGCAGCGACGAGCTCGGGCGCGACATGCTGTCGCGCCTGATCGTCGGCGCGCGGCTGTCGCTCTTCATGGGCATCACGCCGGTGCTGTGCGCCTTCCTGTTCGGCGCGGCCATCGGCATCGTCGCGGGCTACGCGGGCGGCTTCGTCAACACCGCGATCATGCGCACCGTCGACGTGTTCTATGCCTTCCCGTCGGTGCTGCTGGCGATCGCGCTGTCGGGCACGCTGGGCGCGGGCGTCTTCAATTCGCTGGTGTCGCTGACGATCGTGTTCATCCCGCAGATCGCGCGCGTCGCCGAAAGCGTCACGACGCAGGTGCGCGGGCGCGACTACGTCGAGGCGGCGCGGGCCTCGGGCGCCGGCGCCTTCACGATCGTGCGCGTGCACGTGCTGGGCAACGTGCTGGGGCCGATCTTCGTCTACGCGACCAGCCTGATCGCGGTGTCGATGATCCTGGCCTCGGGCCTGTCCTTCCTCGGCCTGGGAGTGAAGCCGCCCGAGCCCGAGTGGGGCCTGATGCTCAACACGCTGCGCACCGCCATCTACGTGCAGCCCTGGGTGGCCGCCTTGCCGGGCGCGATGATCTTCGTCACGTCGATCACCTTCAACCTGCTTTCCGACGGCCTGCGCTCGGCGATGGACAACAAGGGATGACGACAAGTCCTGTGCACGACGATGTCGGCGGCCCGGCGCAGCCGCTGCTGACCATCCGCGGCCTGCAGAAGCACTACCCGCTGGCCCAGGGCCTGTTCGGTCGCGGCGGCGGCAGCGTGCGTGCCGTCGATGGCGTCGACTTCGAGGTGCGCAAGGGCGAGACGCTCGGCGTGGTGGGCGAATCGGGCTGCGGCAAGTCGACCACCGCGCGGCTGCTGATGCAGCTGATCCGGCCGACCGCCGGCGAGGTGGTGTTCGACGGCCGCACCGTGGGCGGCCGCGAGCTGCCGCTGAAGGATTTCCACCGCCAGGTCCAGATGGTGTTCCAGGACAGCTACGCCTCGCTCAATCCGCGGCTGACGATCGAGGACTCGATCGCCTTCGGGCCCCAGGTGCACGGCACCGGCCGCCGGCAGGCGGTGCAGCGCGCCCGCGACCTGCTGGCCCGCGTCGGGCTGGAGCCGCAGCGCTTCGCCGAACGCTACCCGCACGAGCTGTCGGGCGGGCAGCGGCAACGGGTCAACATCGCCCGCGCGCTCGCGCTGCAGCCGCGGCTGCTGATCCTCGATGAGGCGGTGTCGGCGCTCGACAAGTCGGTCGAAGCACAGGTCATCAACCTGCTGCTCGACCTGAAGGCCGAGTTCGGCCTCACCTACGTCTTCATCAGCCACGACCTGCAGGTGGTGCGCTACCTGAGCGATCGCGTGATGGTGATGTACCTGGGCCGCGTGGCCGAGCTCGGGCCGTCGGAGTCGCTCTACGCCGGGCCGCTGCACCCCTACACGCGGGCGCTGCTGTCGTCGATGCCGTCGATGGACCCGGACCGCCGCACCGAGAAGGCGCTGCTGGCGGGCGACCCGCCGAATCCGATCGACCCGCCGGCCGGCTGCCGCTTCCATCCGCGCTGCCCGGATGCCGCGCCGGTGTGCAGCCAGCGCGCGCCCGTGCTGGCCGGGCGGCGCGGCTCCCACACCGTGGCCTGCCTGATGCACGAGCCGGGCAGCGGTCACCCGGCGGCAACCTAGGGGCGATCGATGGAGCACCCGACGATGGAAGACCCGGCGATGGAAGACCCGATGGTGGAACTGCGGGACCTGAGCGTCGTGTTCTCCGGCGCCCGTGCGCCGGTGCAGGCCGTCAGCGGCGTCAGCCTGCAGGTGCAGCGCGGGCAGGTGCTGGCGCTGATCGGCGAATCGGGCTCGGGCAAGAGCGTCACGCTGCGCACGCTGCTGCGCCTGCATCCCGAGCGGCGCACCCGCATCGGCGGCAGCGTGAGGGTGGCGGGCCGCGATGTGCTGGCGATGTCGGCCGGGGAGCTGGCGGCGTTTCGCGGCAAGGTCGCGTCGATGATCTTCCAGGAGCCGCTGCTCGCGCTCGACCCGGTGTATCCGGTCGGCGCGCAGATCGTCGAAGCGATCCGCCGGCACGAGAAGGTGTCGGCGGCGGTGGCGAAACAGCGCGCGCTGGCGCTCTTCGAACAGGTGCGCATCCCGAGCCCCGAGCGCCGGCTGGCGGCGTACCCGCACGAGATGTCGGGCGGCATGCGCCAGCGCGCGATGATTGCGCTGGCCCTGGCCTGCCGGCCGCAGCTGCTGCTGGCCGACGAGCCCACCACCGCGCTGGATGCCACGGTGCAGATCCAGATCCTGTTGCTGCTGCGCGAACTGCAGCGCGAGCTCGGCCTGTCGGTGATCTTCGTCACCCACGACATCGGCGCGGCGGTCGAGGTGGCCGATCGCATCGCGGTGATGTATGCCGGCCGCATCGTCGAGGAGGGCAGTGCCCGCGAGCTGATCCGATCGCCGCGCCATCCCTACACCATCGCCTTGCTGACCAGCCGCGCCCACGGCGCGCTGACGCGCGGCACCCGGCTCGAGACCATCGGCGGCGCGCCGCCCGACCTGTCGGCATTGCCGCCGGGTTGTGCCTTTGCCGAGCGCTGCAGGCTCGCGGCGACCGAATGCCGCGGCGTCCAACCCGGGCCGGTGGTGCTGTCGCCGGGCCACCAGGCGCGCTGCCTGCGCACCGATGCCGCGGCCGGCCTGGTGCCCGTGCTGCCTTGAACCTCCCGGGAGACACGATGCCCTTGCATGACCCTGTCCACGCCTTCGTTCCCTACCCGGATGCGCCGGTGCCCCACGCACCCACCGGCCCGCTGTCGGGCCTGGGCTTCGCCGTCAAGGACCTGTTCGACGTCGCCGGCTACCCGACCGGCGGCGGCAACCCGTTCGTGCTCGCGATGTCGGGCATCAAGCAGCAGACCGCGCCGACAGTGCAGCGGCTGCTCGATGCCGGGGCGCGCTTCATCGGCAAGACGGTGACCGATGAACTCGCGTTCTCGATGAACGGCGACAACGCGCACTTCGGCGCGCCGATCAACAGCGCGGCGCCGCTGCGCATCTGCGGGGGATCATCGTCGGGCTCGGCCTCCGCGGTGGCCGCGGGCCTGTGCGACTTCGCGCTCGGCACCGACACCGGCGGCTCGGTGCGGGCACCGGCCAGCCATTGCGGCCTCTACGGCCTGCGGCCGACGCATGGCCGGGTGAGCCTGCAGCGCACGCTCGATCTCGCGCCCAGCCTCGACACCTGCGGCTGGTTCGCGCGCGAGGTGCAGACCTTTGCCCGCGTGGCCGACGTGCTGCTCGGGGCGGATGCGGCGGCGATCGGCCGCAGCGTGCGCCTGCTGTGGCCTCAGGACCTCTGGGCCCTGGCCGAACCCGCGGCCGTGCAGGCGCTGCGGCCTGCCGCCGAACGCCTGCAGGCGCTGGCCGGGCCGGCGGCGCAGCTCAGCGTCGCGCTCGAGTCCTTCGACGCGATGTACTGGCATCTGCGCCACCTGCAGGGCCGCGAGGCCTGGCAGACGGACGGGCCGCTGATCGAGCGCTTTGCGCCGCCACTGGGGCCGGGCGTGGCCGAGCGCTTTGCGTGGTCACGCGGCGTGACCGACGACCAGGTGGTGCAGGCGCATGCGTTCCGTGGGCGCTTTCGCACGCACCTGGGCGAACTGCTCGGCAGCGACGGCGTCCTGGTGATGCCGACCATGCCCGACATCGCACCGCTGCGCGCCGCCGGGGAGGCCGCCCTGGAGGACTACCGCAACCTCGCGATTCGCCTGCTGTGCCTGGCCGGGCTGAGCGGGTTCCCGCAGCTGTCGATGCCGCTGGCCCGTCGCGACGGCGCCCCGCTGGGGTTGTCGCTGCTGGGGCCGGCAGGCAGCGACCGCCGCCTGGTCGCGTTGGCCGAGCGGCTGGCTCACCAGGCCTGATCGACGCGGGCCGGCCGGGCCAGCCGGTGCACGTCGCAATCGACCTGCGGCGCGGTCCGTTCGATCACCACGAAGTCACCGGCATCGATGGCCAGCAGCGCGTGGTGCCAGGTGCCCGGCGCGAGCGTCACGCCCTGTTCGCCGTCCGTGACGAAGGCGGCCAGGTCCGGTGCCTCGGGCACCGCATCGGCGGCGGCCACCACGATCACGAAGCGGCGCGCACCGAGCGGCACGAAGCTCTGGCTGCCGAGCGCGTGGCGCTCCATCTCGTCGACACCGTGCGGGAAGCGCCGGGCCGCGGCGCTGAAGATCGCCAGCGTCGGCCGCCCACCCTGCAACTGGAGCTGCAGGTCGTCGACCAGGTCGAAGCGCTGCGAGGTGCCGCCGTTGATGGGCCGGCCCGTGCCGCCGGGGGCTTGCAGCACGGTGCCGTAAGGCGCGAAGGCCGCGGAGGTCAGCGGCTGCGGGATGAGCTGGCGGGGCGGCGGCAGGTTCATGGGCAGATTCTGCCCGCCGCCGCACGGCTTCCGTCGTCAACTCATTGGCTGGCGGTCGACGCAGCCGGCGTCGCCGCCACCGGTGCACTCGCCGACATCTCGGTCGGCGCGCCGTGCTGCTCCATCGCCTTGGCCGTCGACGATGCCATGCCGCCCGGCAGCAGTGGCACGATCAGCAGCGCGACGATGTTGATGATCTTGATCAGCGGGTTCACTGCCGGGCCGGCCGTGTCCTTGTAGGGGTCGCCGACGGTGTCGCCGGTGACGGCCGCCTTGTGCGCTTCCGAGCCCTTGCCGCCGTGGTGGCCGTCCTCGATGTACTTCTTCGCGTTGTCCCAGGCGCCGCCGCCGGTGCACATCGAGATCGCGACGAACAGGCCGGTGACGATGGTGCCCATCAGCAGGCCGCCGAGCGCGGCCGGGCCGAGCAGCAGCCCGACCGCGATCGGCACGATCACCGGCAGCAGGCTCGGGATGATCATCTCCTTGATCGCCGCGGTGGTCAGCATGTCGACGGCCTTGCCATATTCGGGCTTGCCGCTGCCGTCCATGATGCCCTTGATGTCGCGGAACTGGCGGCGCACCTCCTCGACGACGGCGCCGGCCGCGCGGCCCACGGCCTCCATCGCCATCGCACCGAACAGGTAGGGGATCAGCCCGCCGATGAACAGCCCGACGATCACGCGCGGCTCCGACAGGTCGAAGCTGACCGTCATGCCGCGTGCCGTCAGCGCGTGCGTGTAGTCGGCGAACAGCACCAGCGCCGCCAGCCCCGCCGAGCCGATCGCATAGCCCTTGGTGACGGCCTTGGTCGTGTTGCCGACGGCGTCCAGCGGGTCGGTGATGTCGCGCACGCTGTCGGGCAGGCCGGCCATCTCGGCGATGCCGCCGGCGTTGTCGGTGATCGGCCCGTAGGCGTCGAGCGCGACGATGATGCCGGCCATGCTGAGCATCGAGGTCGCGGCGATCGCGATGCCGTACAGCCCGGCGAGCTGGTACGACACCAGGATCGCGATGCACACGAAGATCACCGGCCAGGCGGTGGAGCGCATCGAGACGCCCAGGCCCGCGATGATGTTGGTGCCGTGCCCGGTGGTCGAGGCCTGCGCGACGTGCTGCACCGGCTTGTAGTCGGTGCCGGTGTAGTACTCGGTGATCCACACCATCGCGGCCGTCAGCACCAGCCCGACGGCGCAGGCGCCGAACAGCCGCAGCTGCGTGCTCGCGCCGAGCGCGTCGTCGGGCATCGCGTACTTGGTGATGAAGTAGAAGCCGACCAGCGAGATCACGCCGGCCACGACCAGGCCCTTGTAGAGCGCCGGCATCACGTTCTTCATGCCGGGCGTCGCCTTCACGACGCTGCAGCCGATGATGGACGCGATGATCGAGAAGCCGCCCAGCACCAGCGGGTAGATGACGGCCTGCATCGGCGCCTGGGCCACCACCAGCGCCCCGAGCGCCATGGTCGCGATCAACGTGACCGCGTAGGTCTCGAACAGGTCGGCGGCCATGCCGGCGCAATCGCCGACGTTGTCGCCCACGTTGTCGGCGATCACCGCCGGGTTGCGCGGGTCGTCTTCCGGGATGCCGGCCTCGACCTTGCCCACCAGGTCGGCACCGACGTCGGCGCCCTTGGTGAAGATGCCGCCGCCCAGCCGCGCGAAGATCGAGATCAGCGACGCGCCGAACGCGAAGCCGAGCAGCGGCTTCAGCACCGCCGACAGGTCTTGCGGCGACGCGGTGGCGTTGCCGGTGATGAACAGGAAGAAGAGCGTCACGCCCAGCAGGCCGAGGCCGACCACCAGCATGCCGGTGATCGCGCCGCCCTTGAAGGCGACGTCCAGCGCCGGGGCCATGCCTTGCGTCGCCGCCTGGGCGGTGCGCACGTTGGCCTTGACCGACACGTTCATGCCGATGAAGCCGCAGGCGCCCGACAGCACCGCGCCGAGCACGAAGCCGACGGCCGTCGTGAGCGGCAGGAAGATCGCGATCAGGATCGCGAGCACCACGCCCACGATGGCGATGGTCTTGTATTGACGGGCCAGGTAGGCGGCAGCGCCTTGCTGGATCGCCGCCGCAATCTCCTGCATGCGGGGATTGCCCGCGTCGCGGCTCAGGATCCAGCTTCGCTGTATGAAGCCGTACACCACTGCGGCGATACCGCAGGCCAGCGCGAAGTACAGCGCCAAGTTCGTGGACATCAGGTCTCCTTCCTCGTTCGTTCGTGGATGATCGGAATCGAGAGTCGTGCCCGACTGCACAGGGCTGGGAGCCCTGACGGGTCTGCGGCGCATGCTACGGGATGACCCGCCTTGAAGGCAACGAAAGCCTGCATGGTGTTTTCCAGCGGAAGCCCCGGCGGCTAAAATCCGGGTTATCCCTTGCGATCTTTGCCATTTCACGAGACCTCCATGAGCCTGCACAAAGTCACCCCCGGCGCCAAGGCGCCCGAGCAGTTCAACGTGATCATCGAGATCCCGATGAACGCCGACCCGATCAAGTACGAGGTCGACAAGGAAAGCGGCGCGCTGTTCGTCGACCGCTTCATGACCACGGCGATGCACTACCCCTGCAACTACGGCTACGTGCCGCAGACGCTGTCCGACGACGGCGACCCGGTCGACGTGCTGGTGATCACGCCGTTCCCGCTGTCCCCGGGCGTGGTCGTCACCTGCCGCCCGATCGGCGTGCTGAAGATGGAAGACGAGGCCGGCGGCGACAGCAAGCTGCTCGCGGTGCCGATCGACAAGGTGCTGCCGATCTACACCCACTGGCAGAAGCCCGAAGACATCAACCAGATGCGCCTGAAGGCGATCCAGCACTTCTTCGAGCACTACAAGGACCTGGAAGCCGGCAAGTGGGTCAAGGTGACCGGCTGGGAAGGCCCGGAATCGGCCAAGGCCGAGATCAGCAGCGGCCTGGCCGCCTACCAGAAGGCTGCCAAGGCCTGAGGTCACACGGTGACATGAATCGAGAAGGGGAGCCGCGGGCTCCCCCTTTTCATGGCGGAACCTCGGCGCGAAGGGCCGCTCTACACTGCGCCCTTCGCTTCCATGAGCCGCGCCCATGCTGCATCGCTTCCTGCCCGCCGTCTTCCTCGTCACCGGCGCGCTGCTGGCCCAGACGGCCTCGGCGCAAGCCCAGGCCCCGGTTCGCACCGGCATCACGCGGGTGCAGTCGGTCGAGGGTATCGACGAGTACCGGCTCGCCAACGGCCTGCAGCTGCTGCTGATCCCCGATGACTCCAAGCCGACGACGACGGTCAACATGACCTACCACGTCGGCTCGCGCATGGAGAACTACGGCGAGACCGGCATGGCCCACCTGCTCGAGCACCTGATGTTCAAGGGCTCGCCGAAGCATCCGACGGTGTGGTCCGAGTTCACGAAGCGCGGGCTCGCGGCCAATGGCAGCACCTGGTTCGACCGCACCAACTACTTCGCAAGCTTCTCGGCCAACGACGACAACCTGCGCTGGTACCTCGGCTGGCAGGCCGATGCGATGGTCAACAGCTTCATCGCGCGGCGCGACCTCGACACCGAGATGACGGTGGTGCGCAACGAGATGGAGATGGGCGAGAACAGCCCCGACCGCATCCTGCTCGAGCGCACCGTCGCGACGATGTACGAGTGGCACAACTACGGCAAGGAGGCCATCGGTGCGCGCGCCGACGTCGAGAACGTCGACATCCCGCGCCTGCAGGCCTTCTACCGCCAGTACTACCAGCCCGACAACGCGACGCTGATCGTGTCCGGCAAGTTCGAGCCCGCCAAGGTGCTGGGCTGGGTCGGCGAAGCCTTCGGCAGGTTGCGCAAGCCGGCGCGCAAGCTGCCGGTGCAGTACACGCTGGACCCGGTGCAGGATGGCGAGCGCAGCGTCACGCTGCGCCGCAGCGGCGGCGTGCCGCTGCTGTTCGCCGGCTACCACGTGCCGCCGGCGGCGCATCCGGACTACCCGGCCGTCGAGGTGCTCGACCTGGTGATGGGCGACACGCCCTCGGGGCGCCTGCACAAGCGGTTGACCGAGAAGCAGCTGGCCGCCAGCACCTTCGCGTTCGCGCAGGGCCTGGCCGAGCCGGGCTTCACGCTGTTCGGCGCCCAGCTGGCGCCGGGGCAGAGCGTCGAGAAGGCGCGCGACGCCTTGCTCGCGACGGTCGAGTCGACGGCCGCCGAACCCATCACCGACGAGGAGTTCAAGCGCGCCCAGGGCAAGTGGCTGAAGGCCTGGGAGCAGGCCTTCACGAACCCGGAGACGGTGGGCGTCTCGCTGAGCGAATCGGTGGCGCAGGGCGACTGGCGCCTGTTCTTCCTGCAGCGAGACCGCGTGAGGGCACTGACGCGGGCCGACGTGCAGCGCGTCGCCGACCAGCGGCTGATCATCTCCAACCGCACGCTGGGCACCTACCTGCCGACCGACAAGCCGGTGCGCGCGCCGGTGCCGGCCAAGGTCGACGTCGCGGCGCAGATCAAGGAGTTCAAGCCGCAGCAGGCGCAGGCCGCCGTCGAGGCCTTCGACAGCTCGCCGGCCAACATCGACCGGCGCACGCAGCGCTTCGAGGTCGGCGGCATCAAGGTGGCCGTGCTGCCCAAGGGCGCGCGCGGCGGCACGGTGCATGCATCGCTGGTGCTGCACTACGGTACCGAGAAGACGCTGTTCGGCCTGAACGACGTGCCCGACATCACCGCGGCGTTGCTCGACAAGGGCACGAAGACGATGACGCGCCAGCAGGTGCAGGACCGCCTGGACGAGCTGAAGACGGAGATGGGCATCAGCAGCAGCCCGGGGCGCATCGGCATCGGCCTGCTGTCGCGGCGCGAGACGCTGCCGCAGGCGATCGCGTTGGTGGGCGACCTGCTGCGCAATGCGACGCTGCCGGCCGATGCGCTGGACGAGCTGAAGCGCCAGGCGCTGGCGAGCATCGAGCAGCAGAGCAAGGAGCCGGAGAGCGTGGTCGACAACGCGCTCGGCCGCGCCGGCAACCCGTATCCGCGCGGCGACGTGCGCTACGTGCGCAGCTTCGACGAACAGGCGCAGGACGTCGCGTCGATCGGCGCCGAGCAGCTGCGCGCCTTCCACCAGCGCTTCTACGGCGCGTCGAATGCCGAGTTCGGCGCGGCGGGCGACGTCGACGTGCCGGCGCTGCGCGCGGCGCTGCAGGCGGCGTTCGGCGACTGGAAGAGCCCCGAACCCTATGCCCGGGTGCCGCAGCCGCTGGTGCCGGTCGCGCCGCAGCGCTTGCTGCTCGCGACGCCCGACAAGCAGAACGCGACGATGCTGGTGCACCTGGGCGTGCCGCTGCAGGACAGCGATGCCGACTACCCGGCCTTGATGATGGCCAACCACCTGCTGGGCGCCGGCGGCAGCTCGCGACTGTGGCGGCGCATCCGCGAGGCCGAGGGGCTGTCGTACGACGTGCGCAGCAGCATCAGCTGGAGCAACCAGGAGCCGCATTCCGAATGGCAGGCCAGTGCGATCTTCGCGCCGCAGAACCAGGCCAAGGTCGAGGCCGCCTTCAAGGAGGAAGTGGCGCGCGCGCTGAAGGACGGCTTCACCGCGCAGGAACTGGCCGAAGGCCAGCGCGGGCTGCTGGCCTACCGGCGCCTGTCGCGGGCGCAGGATGGCAACCTGTCGCAGGCGCTGTCCAGCAACCTGGAACTCGGGCGGACCTTCGCGGTGTCGGCGCGCGTCGACGATGCGCTGTCGAAGTTGACGTTGGAGCAGGTGAACGCGGCGCTGCGCACCTACGTCAGGCCGGACGGCTTCGTCAGCGGCTTCGCCGGCGACTTCAAACCTTGATCACGGCGCCTGCTTGAACGGCAGGCGCTCGTTCAGCTCGTCCATGTAGCTCTCGACGGCCGAGCCCTCGCGCGCCAGGAAGTCGCCGACCGCCTCGGCGAACTGCGGATGGGCCAGCCAGTGCGCCGACCAGGTCTGCACCGGCAGCAGGCCGCGCGCCATCTTGTGCTCGCCCTGCGCGCCGCCCTCGAAACGCTGGAAGCCGTGCGCGATGCACCAGGCGAGCGGCTGGTAGTAGCAGGCCTCGAAGTGCAGGCAGGAGACATGCTCGGTGGCGCCCCAGTAGCGGCCGTAGGCGGCACCGCGTTCGGCATCGACGCCGATCAGCGAGACCGCGATGCGCCGGCCTTCCTTCCAGGCGACGAACAGCACCCAGTTCTGCGGCATCGACCGTGCCATGCGCGCGAAGAAGTCGCGCGTCAGGTAGGGCGACGAATGGTGGGCGCGGTAGGTGCGCACGTAGCAGCGGTAGAAGAAGTCCCACAGGTCTTCGTCGATCCCGGGACCGGAGTGGGTCGTGAACGTGACGCCGGCCTCGGCGACGCGGCGCCGTTCCTGCTGGATCTTCTTGCGCTTCTCGCGCTGCAGGCCGGCCAGGAAGTCGGCGAAGTCGGCATACGGCTGCGGCTCGCGGTTGATCCAGTGGAATTGCACCGTGCTGCGCATCATCCAGCCGACGTCGCGCGCGGCCTGCTGGTCGCGCTCGTCGAGGAACAGCACGTGGGCCGACGACAGCTTCGCGTCGTCCGCGATGCGCATCATGGCCGACAGCAGTGCGCGGCGCGATCCGTCGTCGCGCGCCATCAGCCGCGGCCCCGGCACCGGCGTGAACGGCACCGCGCACAGCAGCTTCGGGTAGTAGCGCAGGCCATGGCGCTGGTAGGCGTCGGCCCAGGCCCAGTCGAAGACGTACTCGCCGTACGAGTGCTCCTTCAGGTACAGCGGGCAGGCGGCCGCGAGCGTGCCGCCGTCCTCGATCAGCAGGAACTGCGGCAGCCAGCCGGTGTCGGCCACCGCGCTCGCGGAGTCGTGCAGGGCGGCGAGGTACTCGTGGCGCATGAAGGGCGCGGCCGAGGCCTGTTCGTCGAGCAGGGCATTCCACTGCGCGGCGTCGATCTCGCCGGGATGGCCGGCGACCCGGATGACATAATCTTTCGAGCTCTTTTCCACAGGCAGATCGCTGGATTCCATGGCATCAAACAAGAGGGTTCGCGTCGCGCTGGCGCAGATCAACGCGACGGTCGGCGACCTCGCCGGCAACGCGCGCAAGATCGTCGAATTCGCGCAGCGTGCGCACGCCCAAGGTGCGCGCGTGGTGCTGACGCCGGAGTTGAGCCTGTGCGGCTACCCCCCCGAAGACCTGCTGCTGCGTCCGGCCTTCATGCAGGCCTGCGCCCAGGCCCTGGCCGAATGCGCGCAGGCGCTGGCGCCGCTCGAAGGACTGCATGTGGTGGTCGGGCATCCGCATCAATGGGGTGAGCACGGCGATGTTAGGTCGAAGTCGCATGCCGTGCAGCAGCGCTGCAACGCGGCCTCGGTGCTGGCGGGGGGACGCGTCGTCGCCACCTATTGCAAGCGCGAACTGCCGAACTACCAGGTGTTCGACGAGCGGCGCTACTTCGCCTCCGGCCGCGACGCCGGGCTCGGGCCGGTGGTGTTCGAGGTCGACGGTTTGCGCTTCGGGCTCAACATCTGCGAGGACGCCTGGTTCGAGGAACCGGCGCGCCTGGCGCAGGCGGCCGGCGCCGACGTGCTGTGCGTGCTGAATGCCTCGCCCTTCCACCTGGGCAAGCTCGAAGAGCGCGAGCAGCGCATGGCTGCCCTCGTGCAGGCCACCGGCATGCCGCTGCTGTATTCGCACCTGAGCGGCGGGCAGGACGAGGTGGTGTTCGACGGCGCGTCGTTCGCGCTCGACGCGCAGGGCAGGGTGGTGGCGCGGGCGCCGCTGTTCCAGGAAGACCTGGCGCTGGTCGACTTCGACGCCGGCGTGCCGTCGGGCACCGTCGCCGCGGTGCCGTCGCTCGAGGCCCAGGCCTGGGCGGCCCTCGTCACCGGCGTGCGCGACTATGTCGGCAAGAACGGCTTCCCGGGCGTGCTGATCGGGCTGAGCGGCGGCATCGACTCGGCGCTGGTGCTGGCGGTGGCCGTCGACGCGCTCGGCGCCGACAAGGTGCGCGCGGTGATGATGCCCTCGCCCTACACCGCCGACATCTCGTGGATCGATGCGCGCGACATGGCCGAGCGGCTGTCGGTGCGTTACGACGAGATCTCGATCGTGCCGATGTTCGAGGCCTTCCGCGCCAGCCTGGCCACCGAGTTCGCCGGGCGGCCCGAGGACGCGACCGAGGAGAACATCCAGGCGCGGGTGCGCGGCACGCTGCTGATGGCCTTGTCCAACAAGTTCGGCAGCATCGTGCTGACCACCGGCAACAAGAGCGAGATGGCGACCGGCTACTGCACGCTGTACGGCGACATGGCCGGCGGCTTCGCGGTGATCAAGGACGTCGCGAAGACCCTGGTCTACCGGCTCGCGAACTGGAAGAACGCGCAGGGCCGCGAGGTGATCCCCCAGCGAATCATCACGCGGCCGCCCTCGGCCGAGCTGCGCCCCGACCAGAAGGACCAGGACAGCCTCCCGCCCTACGAGGTGCTCGACGCGATCCTGCAGCGCTACATGGAGGACGACCAGGGCATCGACCAGATCGTCGCGGCCGGCTTCAGCCCGGCCGACGTCGAGCGCGTCACGCGGCTGATCAAGGTCAACGAGTACAAGCGCCGCCAGGCCCCGGTGGGCATCCGAATCACCCACCGCGCCTTCGGACGCGATTGGCGATACCCCATCACATCGAGGTTCCGCGCTTAAACTACATCGATCCCATCCTCCGGAGACCGCCATGAAACAGATCACCGCGATCGTGAAGCCGTTCAAGCTCGAGGAAGTGCGCGAGGCGCTGGCCGACGTCGGCGTGACCGGGCTGACCGTCACCGAGGTCAAGGGCTTCGGGCGCCAGAAGGGCCACACCGAGCTGTACCGCGGCGCCGAGTACGTCGTCGACTTCCTGCCCAAGGTCAAGGTCGAGGTGGTGGTGAAGGATGGCGACGTCGACCGCTGCATCGACGCCATCGTCAAGGCCGCCAAGACCGGCAAGATCGGCGACGGCAAGATCTTCGTGACGGGCGTCGAGCAGGTGGTGCGCATCCGCACCGGCGAGACGGACGAAGCGGCGGTCTGATCCCCCGCTGCACCAAGACAGGGCCCGCCGAGCGCGGGCCTTCTTCATCGTGGCGTCAGATCGCGGTGAAATCGTCCGCCTGGTGGGCGCCGCCGGCCAGCGTGGCCAGGCCGGACAGCAGTGCGGCGGCGTCGTCCGACACCTGCAGCAGGTCCATCTGCGCCGTCGACAGGAAGCCGCGCTGCACGGTCTTGCCCAGGAAGGCGAGCAGGTCGTCGTAGTAGCCGGCGGTGTTGAGCAGGCCGATCGGCTGGTCGTGGTAGCCGAGCTGGCGCCAGGTCCAGACCTCGAACAGCTCCTCGAAGGTGCCGATGCCGCCGGGCAGCGCGACGAAGGCGTTGGCGCGCTCGGCCATCATCCGCTTGCGTTCGTGCATCGTGTCGACCACGTGCAGCTCGGTGAGCCCGGTGTGTCCGAGTTCGCGCGACATCAGCGCGTGCGGGATCACGCCGACCGCGCTGCCGCCGGCGGCGAGCGTCGCGTCGGCCACGATGCCCATCAGCCCGGCGCGCCCGCCGCCGTAGACCAGCCGCCAGCCGTTGCGGCCGATCAGCGTGCCGACCTGGCGTGCAGCGGCCTCGAACGCGGGATCGTCGCCGACGCGCGATCCGCAATAGACGCACAGCGAGAACGGCGCGGTCGTCATGGCATGAAGCGGTGCCACAGCGCCGCCAGCCAGATGCCGCCGCACAGCATCAGCGACAGGAAGACGGCCGCGCTGGCCAGGTCCTTGGCGCGCTTGGAGAGGTCGTGCAACTCGAACGAGACCCGGTCGACGACCGCCTCGATGCCGGAATTGAGCAGCTCGACGATCAGCACCAGCAGCACCGAGCCGGCCAGCAGCGCGGTTTCGACCCAGCCGCGGCCCAGCCACAGCGCGGCGGGCAGCAGGAACACCGCGAGCCAGGTTTCCTGGCGGAAGGCGCTTTCGCCGCGGTAGGCCGTCTTCAGGCCTTCGATGGAGTAACCGGTGGCGCGGATCACGCGTTCCAGGCCGGTGCGTCCCTTGTACGGATTTGTCATGGGGCGCGATTGTGCCCTGAGCCGATGACGGATTGCCGCGCTCAGGCCGCTCGCTTGCCCTCGGGCGCAGGGGCGTCGACGAGGCGCGTGCCGCACAGCGCGTCGTGCCAGAACTGGCGCTGCGGGTGCAGCAGCGCGAGCAGCGCCCAGGCGACGATGCCGACGCCGATCGCGGCGAACATCTCCCTGCCGCCCCAGCCGTTCAGGCGCGCCAGCGCCCAGGCGGGGGCGATCCAGGCCCAGGCGGCGAAGTAGCGCGCCAGCGCGTGCCACTGCGTCAGCGGCAGGCCGGCAGCGGTGACCACGCGGATGCGCCAGGTCTGCATCGGCAGCGTCTGGCCGCGCCGCGACCAGAACCAGGTGAAGTAGACGCCGTAGATCACGAATGCGATGTAGCGCAACTCGACCCCATGCTCACGCCCGGTGATGGCGACGAAGAGCGCGCCGATCGCGCCCGGGATCAGGCCGATGCCGAACAGGATCAGCGCCTCGTAGACGAAGCAGGCCATGCGCCGCTTCAGGCTGGGCGTGGCGGGCAGGGCGCCGGCCGGCGCCGTCGCGGCCGTCATCGGCGTTGCGTGGCGGCTGGCGCGGAGGCGGCTGCGGCGGAGCGGGTCGCCGCGGCCTGCGGGCCGCGCTTGGGC
>NZ_JBFUEB010000065.1:0-38051 GCF_056404395.1 Rhizobacter sp. P2_D12
GCCTGGGCTGCGCCGTGCGCCTTGCGGGTGCCCTTTTGATGAGTCACGCGAGCCTTCCCGTAGTGTCAACAGGCCCTAGAGTGGTGGCCGCACTGTAACGGCAGCTCCATGACCACCCCCTGGCAACTCGCGGGCATCGACTTCACCAGCCGCCCGACCCGGCGCAAGCCCATCACCGTCGCGCTCGGGCAGGCGGCGCATGGCGTCGTGCGGCTCGAGCGCGTCGACACGCACGACGGCTTCGACGGCTGGCTCGCGTGGCTGCGCACGCCCGGGCCCTGGCTCGGCGCCTTCGACTTCCCGTTCGGCCTGCCGCGCGAGCTGGTGCAGGCACTGGGCTGGCCGATGGACTGGCTGCCGCTGATGCAGCACTACGCCGCCCTGTCGCGCGACGAGATCCGCACGCGCTTCGCGGCCTTCTGCGACGCGCGCCCGGCCGGCCGCAAGTTCGCGCACCGCGCGGCCGACGGGCCGGCCGGCTCGTCGCCCTCGATGAAGTGGGTCAACCCGCCGGTCGCCTACATGCTGCATGCCGGGGTGCCATTGCTGCTCGAGGCCGGCGTCGACCTGCCCGGCCTGCACGCCGGCGACCCGCAGCGCGTCGCGATCGAGGGCTACCCGGGGCTGCTCGCGCGCGAGCTGCTGGGCCGGCGCTCGTACAAGGCCGACGACAAGGCACGCCAGACGCCCGAGCGGCTGATCGCCCGCAAGGACCTGCTCGACGCGCTGGAGCAGGGCCGCTCGCGGCTGGGCCTGCGCTTGCGCCTGTCGCATGCGCAGCGCGATGCGCTGGTGGCCGATGCCTCGGGCGACCGGCTCGATGCGGTGTTGTGCCTGGTGCAGGCCGCCTGGGCCGCCGGGCAGGCCGATCACGGCCGCCCGTCGGTGAGCGACCCGCTGGAAGGCTGGATCGCCACGGCACCGCTTCGATAATTTCTGTCTTGACAGAAATTATTGGCGAACCTAGAGTCGGATCCCATGAACCTGTCTCCCACCTTGTCGCGTTTCGTCCTGCACTGGGGCGAGATGGGCACCCGCTGGGGCGTCAACCGCACCGTCGCGCAGATCCATGCGCTGCTGTTCATCACCGGCCGGCCGATGCATGCCGAGGAGATCGCCGACACGCTGGAGGTGGCGCGCTCGAACGTCAGCAACAGCCTGCGCGAGTTGCAGGGCTGGAACCTCATCAAGCTGGTCCACCTGGCCGGCGACCGGCGCGATCACTTCGAGACCTCCACGCAGGTGTGGGAGCTGCTGCGCACCGTGGTGCGCGAGCGCCAGCGGCGCGAGATCGCGCCGACCATCGAGGTGCTGAACGAGCTGCTGGCCGACCCCGCGCTGAGCCGCGATCCCGCCGAGGCACGGCTGCGCATCCGCGAGACGCAGGAACTGCTGGTCACGCTGACGGCGTGGAGCGACGAGATGCTCAAGCTCGACACCGACACGCTGACCAAGGTGCTGAAGCTGGGCGCGAAGATCAAGAAACTGCTGGGGCGCGATGCGCCGGCCGAAGAGGTCCACCCGGCACAACTGCTGGGGCCGTGAGCGCCCTTTTTTTTATTCATAAGTTTCTCTATAGACAGAAATTACAGACAGGATTGCCATGACGCCGACACCCTATCCGCTGACGCTGCTGTACGACGCAGCCTGCCCGCTGTGCCTGCTGGAGATGGATCACCTGCGCGATCGCAACCGCGACGGCCGGCTGGTGTTCGTCGACATCAGTGCGCCCGGTTTCGACCCCGCGCCCTACGGTGCGACGCTGCAGGCGATGGACGCCGAGATCCATGGCGTCACCGCCGACGGGCGCGTGCTGCGCGGCATCCAGGTGCTGCGCCTGGCCTACGAGGCGGTCGGGCTGGGCTGGTTCACCCGGCCGGTCGGCTGGGCACCGCTGAGGCCGGGCTTCGACGTGGGCTACCGCTGGTTCGCGCGGCACCGCAAGTCGATCTCGCGCGCCGCCGCGCCGCTGGTGCATGCGGTGCGCGCGCTGCGGGTCCGGCAGGTGGCGGCGCGCCTGCAGGCCTGCCGCAACGGCGCTTGCGACCGCAGCGAGTAGCCGGCCATGCGCAACGAAGTCACCACCATCCTGGCCGCGCCCGGCAGCAGCCCGCTGGAGGGCCGCGTCGTGTGGGCCCCGATGCGCTCGCTGTGGTGGTTCGCGATGGCAGTGGGCGGCGTGCTGGCCGTCGCGTGGCAGCCGAGCTGGAGCGGCCTGGCGCTGTTCCTCTCCACCAGCGCGGTCACGCTGTGCCTCGGCCATTCGCTGGGCATGCACCGGCGCCTGATCCACCGCGCCTACGCCTGCCCGCTGTGGCTGGAGCGTCTGCTGGTCTACCTGGGTGTGCTGGTCAGCATGGCCGGGCCGGCCGGCATGATGCGCACGCACGACCTGCGCGACTGGGCGCAGCGCCAGCCCCGCTGCCACGACTTCTTCGCGCACCGGCGCGGCTTCCTGCACGACGCATGGTGGCAGCTGCACTGCGAGTTGCGCCTCGCGCACCCGCCGCGCTTCGAGCTGCCGGCGCACTTGGCCCGCGACCCGGTGCTGATGGCGCTGGAACGCCACTGGCTGCTGCAGCAACTGCCGTGGGCGCTGCTGTTCTTCGCGCTGGGCGGCATCGGCTGGGTGCTGTGGGGCGTGTGCCTGCGCTGCGTCGTCGGGCTGACGGGGCACTGGATGGTCGGCCATTTCGCGCACCGCCGCGGCCACCGCAGCTGGCACGTGGACGGCGCCGGCGTGCAGGGCCACGACGTGCGCGGCTGCGGGCTCATCACCTTCGGCGAAGGCTGGCACAACAACCACCACGCCTTCCCGGGCTCGGCGCGGCTGGGCCTCTATCCGGGCCAGGCCGATCCGGGCTGGTGGGTGCTGCAGTTGCTGCAGCGCCTGGGCCTCGCGTGGGACATCAGCCTGCCGGCCACGCTGCCCCCGCGTGCGCAGTTGCGGGCCCTCGAACACGGCGCCGAACGCGTGCTGCTTGAAAGGAGAACCTCATGAAGGTCCTGGTGTGCGGATCCACCGGCTGCGTCGGTGCAGCCGTGGTGCACGCGCTGCGTGCGCGTGGCCACAAGGTGATCGAAGGGGCGCGGCGTCCGCCGGCCGTGCGCGACGCGATGGCGGTGGATTTCGCGCAGCCGGTGGCGCCGGACATGTGGGCCGAGCGCCTGCGGCGCGCGCAGGTGGAGGCGGTGGTCAACTGCGTGGGCATCCTGATGCCGTCCCGCGGCCAGCGTTTCGAGCGCGTGCACACGCAGGGGCCGATCGAGCTGTTCCGCGGTGCCGCGCTGGCCGGCGTGCCGCGGGTGGTGCAGGTGTCGGCGCTGGGCGTCGGCGACAGTGCCGAGTGCCTGGCGAGCGGCTACCTGCACAGCAAGCTGCTGGCCGACGACGCGCTCGCGTCGCTGCCGCTGGACTGGGCGGTGCTGCGGCCGTCGCTGGTGTACGGGCCCAAGAGCCGCAGCGGCGCGCTGTTCGCGACGCTGGCCGGGCTGCCGCTGGTCAGCCTGCCGGGGCGCGGCGCGCAACGCCTGCAGCCGCTGCACGTGTACGAGCTGGCCGAGGCGATCTCGCGCCTGGTCGAGCAGCGCGGGCCGCTGCGCGCGGTGCACGAACTCGGCGGGCCGCAGGTGCTGAGCTACCGCGAGATGCTGTCGCACTACCGCGCGGCGCTCGGCCTGGGCCCGGCACGGTGGTTGCCGTTGCCGATGGTGCTGATGAAGGCCGGCGCCTGGCTCGCGCAAGGGCTGCCGCAGAAGGTGTTCAGCCTCGACACGGTGCGGTTGCTGGAGCGCGGCAGCGTGCCGGCGCCCAACGCCTTGCCCGGCCTGCTCGGCCGCGCACCGACCGCGATGCCGCAGGGGCTGCGCATCAGCGCGCCCGAGCCGCTGCTCGACCTGCGCGCGGTACTGCGCCAGGCGGCCGCGCCGCTGATCCTCGCGTCGTGCACGTTGAACGTGGCGCTGGCGCTGCTGCTGTGGCTGGCCGCGCGCGCCGGGGGCACGCCATGAAGACGCGGCGCGACGCCATCGAGGCCGACCGCATGCCCTTCCTGCACCGCTGGCCGGTGCTGGCGGGTGCGCTGGCGGGCATCGTCCTGCGGCTGGTCTTCATCGGTCCGCCCGGTTCGCCCTGGTCGGCGATGGCCGGCGCCTTCATCTTCTTCACGCCGCTGGCGGTCGGCATGGTCACCGTCTACCTGGCCGAGCGGCAACGGCGCCGCTCCTGGGGCTACTACTTCAGCGCGCCCTTCCTGGCGACCGCGCTGTTCGTGCTGGGCACCTTGCTGGTCAACGTCGAAGGGCTGGTGTGCGCGGTCGTCATCGCGCCGCTGTTCGGTTTTCTCGGCAGCGTGGGTGGGCTGATCATGGGAGCCGCCTGCCGTTGGAGCGGGTGGCCCAGGCCGACGCTGTATGCGGGCGGGGCGCTGCCGCTCCTGCTGGGCGCCCTGGTGCCGGCGACCGCGCTGCAGGACGACCGCAGCAGCGTCGAACGCAGCCTGTGGATCGCCGCGCCGCCGGCGCTGGTGTGGCAGCAGCTGACGCAGTTGCCGGACATCCGCGCCGCCGAGGTCGAGCGCGGCTGGGCCTACCGCATCGGCGTGCCGCCGCCGCAATCGGGCATCACGCAATCGGGCATCACGCAATCGGGCATCACGCAATCGGGCGAGCTGCGCGTGCAGCACTTCCGCATGGGCAAGGGCATCCATTTCGATGGCGACATCACCGACTGGCAGCCGGCGCGCCGCATCGCGTGGACCTACCGCTTCGCCGAGGATTCGGTGCCGGCCGGGGCACTGGACGACCACGTGCGCATCGGCGGCCACTACTTCGACCTGCTCGACACCGCCTTCGAGCTGACGCCGGAGGGCGGCGGCACGCGGCTGGCGATGCGCACGCGCTACCGCGTGAGCACGCAGTTCAACTTCTATGCCGACGGCGTCGCCCGGCTGCTGCTGGGCAACGTCAGCGAAGTGCTGCTGGAGCTGTATGCCACGCGTGCTCGGGCCGGGGCCGGTCACGATCCCGTTGACCGCCTCGTCGGCCGCGAACTTCAGCGTGGTCGATTCGCGCAAGGGCCCGACCGCCGCGATCAACTGCGACAGCGCGTCCCCCAGGTTCCCGTCGCCTAACTCGCCGATCTGACGGGCTGGTCGACGGGCTTCAACTCGATCGTGCCGCGCGCGACGTAGCGCTGGAAATCGCCGATCGGGATCGCCGCCGAACCGTGGGTGTCACCGTCGGTCCAGCTCAGCGTGGCGTCGGTGATCGTCGTCTCGACCTCGATCGGCCCCGGCGGAATCACGATCGACTGGCCGTCGCCTTCGCGGTACTCGACCTTGCCGATGATCTGGGCTTCCTGCGCCATGGGGTTCCTCCTTGGAGTGTCGTCGGGCACAGGGTCCCTGGGGCGGAGCGGCGCGAGAATCGGACAGTACGCCGCGTGCGCGTAGTCCTTCTCCTACGGCGCCAGTGTCAGGCTGGTTTCCAGGCCCGGCTGCGCGTTGCGGATCGCCAGCACCGAGCCGTGCGCCTGCGCCACGAGCCGGCACAGGTACAGCCCGAGACCCACGCCACCCGTCGCGCGCTGGCGCGAACGGTCGAGGCGGTAGAAGGCCTGGGTCAGCCCGGGCAGTTGCTCGTCCGGCACACCCGGCCCGAAATCGCGCACCGCCAGCGTCACGCCGCCATCGGCCTCGCGCCGCGTGCTGACGACCGGCGGCTGCGCCGCATCGGCGCCGTGCCGCAGCGCGTTGTCGACCAGGTTGCGCAGCAGCAGCCGCAGGCGCACGCGGTCCAGAGGCAGCGCCGGCAGCTCGGACGCCAGTTGCAGGGCCACCGCCCGGCCCGGGAAATGCGTCGCCAGCACCTCGGCCACCAGCGTGTTCAGGTCGGTGTCCTCGCGCTGCAAGGCCGCGTGGCCGGACGCGAGGCGCTCGCTTTCCAGCAGGTCGCTCACCATGTCGCGCATCTCGGCCAGGTCGCGCAGCAGCGCGGTGCGCTCGGCGCTGTCGTCGACCAGCTCGGCGTTGACGCGCGCCCGCGTCAGCGGCGAACGCAGCTCGTGGCTGATGGCCAGCAGCAGCCCGCGCTTGGCGTCGAGCATCGCGTGGATCTCCTGCGCCATCGTGTTGACCTGGCGCGCCAGGTCGCCCAGCTCGTCGTTGCGCCGGATCGGAATGCGGTGCTCGAACTCGCCGCGGCCGAAGCGCACCGCGCCGGCGCGGATCTCGTCCAGCGGCCCCAGCAGGCGCCGCACGTGCGCGAACGCGGCCCAGGTGATCAGCAGCAGCAGCGTCAGCGTGCCCCAGCCGACCCACTTGGGGTGCTGCGTGGGCGTCGGCGGCGCGAGGCCGAAGACCAGCCGGTGCCCGTCGGCCAGCGTGCGCATGTAGACCATGCTCTCCTCGCTGCCGGGCGCGCTGACGCGCGGCCAGTTGAGCCGGCGCTGCGGGTGCGAATCCCAGTTGACCTGCGGGCCTTCGATGCGGATCGAGATCGGCAGCCGGGCCACCAGCGCCTGCGCGTGCGCGACGTCGGGCGGCGTGCCGATGTCGGCGCTCAGCAGGTCGACGTAGTCGCCCAGCAGCGGCCGGCCCCAGCCTTGCCAGCCCAGGCGCACCACCTCCTTCATGCCGGCCAGGAAGATGATGGTGGTGCCGATCGCCAGCAGCACGAACAGGCGCACCAGCTTCCACTTCAGCGAGTGACGGATGCGCTGACGGGCGCTGTGCCAAGGGCGGGACCAGCCGAAGCGCGGCATCAGCGCCGGCTCCCGGCGAAGGCGTAGCCGAAGTTGCGCAGCGTCTTGATGCAGTCCAGCGGCTCCAGCTTCTTGCGCAGCCGGCTCACCAGGATGTCGACGGCGCGGGTGTACAGGTCTTCGGCCGCCTGGCCGCGCAGCCGCTCGAGGATCTCGTCGCGCGAGAACATGCGGCTGGGCTCGGCGGCCAGCATCGCGAGCAGCTCGAACTCGGTGCCGGTGAGCTCGACCGGCTGGCCGTGGCGCTGCACCTCGCGCCGGTCCAGGTCGACCAGCAGGCCGTCGAAGACGAGCTGGCGCGGCGTGGCCGCCGGCGCCGCCGGCCGGGCGCGGCGCAGGATGGTCTGTACGCGCACCAGCAGCTCGCGCGGCTCGAAGGGCTTGGGCAGGTAGTCGTCGGCGCCGAGCTCCAGGCCGACCACGCGGTCCATCACGTCGCCGCGCGCGGTCAGCATCACGATCGGGATGTCGCTGTCCTTGCGGATCGCGCGGCACAGCTGGAAGCCGTCCATCTCGGGCAGCATCACGTCGAGGATGGCGGCGTCGTAGGTGTTGGCGCGCAGCAGGGCCAGGCCGGCGCTGGGGCGGGTGGCCGCGTCGAGCTGAAAGTCGAAGCGGCGGAAATACGCCGCCAGCGGCGCAGACAGGTGCTCGTCGTCGTCGATCAGCAAGAGGCGGGGCATGGGAGAGATTGTGCTGTGCGCTGGCTTCGACAGGCTCAGCCCGAACGGAGCAGCGCGAGCGCAGCGATGTGCACATCAAGCCACGCCCGCGGAACCGGCTTTGCCGGGCCGCCGGGCGGCGCCCCTTGGGGGCAGGAGCGAAGCGACTGGGGGGCCAACCATCAACTCCAGGGCCCGTGCCGCCGCTGCAGGAAGTCCCGCACCTGCCTTTGCTGCTCCGGCCGCAGGCTGTCGTAGAAATCCCCCACCGCGGCCACCAGCTTCGGGCTGCCGTCGCGCACGCTGGCCAGCTTGGTGTTGATCAGGTCCTGCGCGTGCCAGCGGTCGAAGGTGCCGTCGCCCATCAAGGCCTGGAACTGCGCCCGCGGGTCGCCGGCCCCGCGCAGCGCCAGCCGCTGCTGCTGCAGCGTGTCGATCAGCACGGCCAGCTTGGCCTGCTGCGCCGCGTCCAGGTCGAGCCGGCGCGCGGCATGGCTGACGGCCCGCTCCTTGAAGCGTGCGACGTCCGCCTCGCTCATCGATTCCCAGCGGCCGAAGCCGTGCGGGTGGTGCGACCAGGCGGCAAAGCCGCCGAACAGGGCCGAGGCGCCGAAGACGCCGATCAGGGTGCGTTTGAGCCAGGGGCGCATGGTTTCCTCTGCAGGTGATTGAACATGGCCTGCATGGTCGGGCGCGGCGCGTGCGGCGTCTTGTCGTGGCGGTATCGCTGTGTTTCGTTTCTTTTCAGCGCACGCTGAAGTCGTAGCGCAGCGTCTGCTCGAAGCGTTGGCCGGGCTGCAGCGTGCAGTCCGGCCACTCGGGGTGGTTCGGGCTGTCGGGCGAGAACTGCGGTTCGAGCGCGAAGCCGGCGTGCTTCACGTAATCGGCACCGGGCACGCGCGACGGCGTGCCGGCCAGGTAGTTGCCGCTGTAGAACTGCAGCCCCGGCAGTTGCGTGTACAGCTTCAGGCCGATGCGGCCGTCGCCCGAGCTCACCTCGGCCGCCGGCACGCTGCCGTCGGCGCAGCCGGTGTCGAGCCAGAACGAATGGTCGTAGCCGCGCGTCAGCTGCTGCTGCTCGTCGCGCATCAGCGCCTCGCCGATCGTGCGCGGCGTGCGGAAGTCGAAGCCGGTGCCGGCCACGGCGCGCCGCTCGCCGGTCGGGATCGATTCCGCATCGACCGGCAGGAACTGCTGCGCCGCGATGCGCAGCCGGTGCGCGCGCACGTCGCCGTCGGGCGCATCGCCGTCGAGGTTGAAGTAGGCGTGGTTCGTCAGGTTGACCGGGCAGGGCGCCGTCACGGTGGCGGCCAGGTGGATGCGCACGCTGAAGTCGTCGCCGAGCTGGTAGCGCACCGTGGCCTCCAGGTGGCCGGGGTAGCCCTGGTCGCCGTCGGCGCTGGCGAGGCCCAGCACCAGTTCCTGCGGCGCCTGCGACACCAGCGTCCAGACGCGCTTGTCGAAGCCGTCCGGCCCGCCGTGCAACTGGTTGCGGCCTTCGTTGGCGGACACCGCCACGTCGCGCCCGTCGAGCCTGAAGCGCGCGCCGCCGATGCGGTTGGCGTAGCGGCCGATGGTCGCACCCAGGTAGCTGGTCTGGCGCCGGTAGCTGGCCAGGCTGTCGCAGCCCAGCAGCAGCTCGCGCCGCATGCCGTCGGCCAGCGGCAGCGCGCACGAGACCCAGGTGGCGCCGTGGTCCATCACCTGGATGGACAGGCCGGCGGTGTTGCGGAGCGTGAAGACGCGGGTGTCGTGGGCAAGGCTCATGGATGTAGGCGAAGGACTGCAGCGAAATGCGGCCGTTAGTGTGCCTTGCGCGGCAAGCCCTCTGCTAAGGTCCGGTCGATGCACGCCTTCCACCTGCTGTTGCTGGCGAGCGGGCTGTTGATGTTCGTCAGCCTGCTGGCGGGGGTGTTCTCGACGCGGCTCGGGCTGTCCTTCCTGCTGGTGTTCCTGGCGGCCGGCATGCTGATCGGCGTCGACGGGCCCGGCGGGCTGCGCTTCGACGACACGCAGATGACGGCCTGGGTCGGCAATGCCGCGCTGGCGGTGATCCTGCTCGAAGGCGGCATCAGCACGCCGATGGCGGGTTTTCGCAGCGGGCTGAAGCCGGCGCTGCTGCTGGCCACCGCGGGCGTGGTGCTGACCGCGCTGATGATCGCCGGCGTCGCGATGGGCGTGCTGCAGCTCGACTGGCGGCACGGCTTCCTGCTCGGCGCGATCGTCGCGTCCACCGATGCCGCGGCGGTGTTCTCGCTGCTGCGCCATGCCGGCATCCAGTTGCCCGAGCGGGTGGCGGCCACGCTGGAGATCGAATCCGGGCTGAACGACCCGATGGCGGTGTTCCTGACGTTGGCGCTCACCGCGTCGATCCAGTCGCATGCCGGCCTGCAGGAGATCGGCCTCTTGCTGCTGAAGCAGGCCGGCTTCGGCGTCGCGATCGGGCTGGCCGGCGCGTGGCTCGTGTCGTGGCTGCTGAACCGGTTGACGCTGACGGCGGAGCACAGCGGGCTGCTGGCGCTGATCGTGCTGTCGGGCGGTTTCGTCGTGTTCGGCGCGGCCGGGCTGGTGGAAGGGTCGGGCTTCCTCGCGGTCTACCTGTTCGGCTTGCGCGTGCGCGCGCTGGCCGAGGCGGCAGCGCATGGTGCGTCGTCGGCGCTCGACGGCTTTGCCTGGGCGGCGCAGGCCAGCCTGTTCATGCTGCTCGGGCTGCTGGTGTCGCCGCGGCAGATGCTGGAGACGGCGCTGCCGACGCTGGCGATCGTCGGCGCGCTGCTGTTCGTCGCGCGGCCGCTGGCGGTGTGGCTGTGCCTGGCGCCGCTGCGCTTTCCGGTGGCGCAGCGGCTGTTCATCGGCTGGGTGGGGCTGCGCGGCGCGGTGCCCATCGTGCTGGCGCTGGTGCCGCTGATGGCGCAGGTGCCGGGCAGCTACCGCTTCTTCAATGTCGCGTTCGGCGTGGTGATCGCGTCGCTGCTGCTGCAGGGCATCTCGCTGCGCTGGGTGGCGCACCGGCTGAAGCTGGTCGAGGCGCCTGCCCTGCCGGCCGATGCCGAGCGCGCGGTGCAGGGGCGGCTGACGCTGGATGCGCAGCTGCCGCTGCAGGAGGTGTTCGCGTTCTTCCAGCTGCCGGTGCCGAACAACGCCGGGCCGACGCTGGGCGACTGGATGACCGATGCGCTGGCGCGCGGGCATGTGGAGGGCGACGCGGTCGACTGGCACGGCGCCACGTTCCGCGTGGCCGAGATGGCCGACCGGCGGATCGCGCGGATCGGGATTGCGCTGCGGCCGCGCGACCCGCAGGCTGCGTGACAGAGTGAAGTGTTGAGCCCGGAGCTTGAACTGCGGCGACTTGCCGCCAGCTTGGAGCGCATGCGGGGACAGCGCATCGAGTTCGGGGTGTCCTGCGCTTTCGAGAGAAACTCACGACCGAGAAGCTCAATGACCGGCTGGCGCGCATGTTGAAGGACATGGAACGCGCGGCGGACCGAAGGACCCCCTCACCATGATCCTGCGCAAGCGCCGGCTGCTGCGCGCGGCCAACACCGCCCGCCTCGCCACCTACCTGATCGCGCTGTGGAAGCTGTTCAAGCATCCGCAGACGCCGCGTTCGGCCAAGTGGGTCGCGGTGGCGGTGCTGCTGTATGCGGCGAGCCCGATCGACCTGATCCCGGATTTCATCCCCATCCTCGGGCAGTTGGACGACCTGTTGGTGATCCCGCTCGGCGTGGCGCTGGTGACGCGGCTGACGCCGAAGCCGCTGTGGCAGCAGTTGCTGCTGGAGGCGGAGAAGACGCGCGAGAAGCTGCCGCGCTTCTGGTGGGGCGCGCTGATCGTGGTGCTGGTCTGGCTGCTGCTGTTCGGTGGCTTCGTCTGGTGGCTGTGGCGCGGCGTGTTCGGCGCATGAGGTGGGCGTGGGCGGGGCTGCTGGTGGCGTGGGCCGCCGGCCCGGTGGCGGCGTTCAGCGGGGTGGTCACGCATGTGACCGATGGCGACACGCTGTGGGTGCGCGCCGATGGTGCGGCGGCCAAGGCGAAGCCGTTGAAGATACGCGTGCAGGGCATCGATGCGCCCGAGCGCTGCCAGGCCTGGGGGCCGCAAGCTGGCGAGGCGTTGGCCCGGCGCGTGCTGCACCGGCGCGTGGAAGTGCAGACGAAGGCGCGCGACGACTACCACCGCAGCATCGCCCGCGTGTCGATGCAGGGCGAGGACATCGGCGCCTGGATGGTGGTGCAGGGCCATGCGTGGAGCGACCACTGGCGGCGGCGCGAGGGCGCCTACGGTGCGCTGGAGGCGCAGGCGCGGGCTGCGCGGCGCGGCCTGTTCTCACAGCCGGATGCGATCGAGCCGAAGGTGTTTCGTAGGATGCATGGGGCCTGCGTCGCAAGCAAGCACTGACCGTTACATCGCTTGCCGTTGGTCGATCGGAATCGACGATGGCGCCCCTACCATCCGCGCGACATCAACAGGGAGCGTCGATGAGCAGGATGGGAACGTTCGGCCTGGCGGTGGCCTGCGCGTTGACGAACGCATGTGGCGGGGGCGGCGATGGCGGGGCGGCAGCGCCCGGGCCGGCGGGCGTGACGTTGTCGGGCCGGGTGATGCCGGGCACCCTGCAGGGCGCGGTGGTTTGCCTGGACGGCAACGACAACCTGCGTTGCGATGACGGCGAACCGGCGGCGGCGAGCGACGCGCAGGGCAGCTACGAGCTCGCGTTGACGGCGGAGCAGGTGCAGGCGCTGGCTGCGGCGCGCCTGGTGGCGGTGGTGCCCGCGTCGGCCATCGACACTTCGACCGCGCAGCCGGTGGGCGGCGAGCACGTCCTGCTGACCCGCCCGTACGACGCGGCGAGCACGAGCTACCACTTCACGCCGCTGCGCACGCGCGTCGAGCAGATCGTGTGGGGCGGCGTGGCACGCGAGCAGGCCGAGGCCGTGGTGCGGCGCGAGGCCGGCTTGGTCGACCTGGGCATCGATGACGACTACGTGGTGGCCGCCGGCGGGCTGCATGCCGACGAGGCGGCATGGGTGCGCGAGCAGGCGATGGCCTGGTTCGGGCAGCAGACGCGGGCATGGATGGCGATGCTGCACAGCCCGTCGGCGGACTGGTTCAACGAGGCCACGGGCGCGGGGGTGTTCGAGCTGTCGGCATCGAAGGGCAGCGATGGCACGGTGTACACGGTGCTGCAGTCGCAGCTGCAGGCGGCACCAGTGGCCGGCGACTGGATCGCGCTGAACCGGTCATGGAGCTTCGATCCGGTGAAGGACACGGCCTTCCAGGGGTACACGCTGATCGAGACGCGGGGGGATTTTCTGGATGGTGAACTGGGGTGGCTGGACGGGGACCCGCAGGGCTCGTTGGCGCAGCGGCTGGATGGGGGGCGGGTGCTGAGGCTGCGCGGTGGGGTGGCGATTGCGGCGGAGTATCGGGATGTGGTGGACCTGGCGGGCGTTGAGATGGCGCGGGAAGACATCGGCGGAGATGCCGACGTCGTGCTGTCGGGGAGCTACCCGGCCGGGGCGAAGCGGTTTGCCAACCATGCGGTCGTGCAGTGGCGCAGCGGGGGGTATGCGGATGCGTACGAGGAGGGGCAGCCGTTCGGCGTGACGTTCGCAAATCTCGACCAGTTCATTGAGGCGCGGCGTGTGCAGCCGGACGGCAGCGGCGCGTGGCGGCCGCTGCGGGGGCAGGAAGCGGGTGCGGTGGAGATGGGGTTCGACGCACAGGGCAACGTGCTCTTTCGCRATGCCAGCACGCTGGCTCCACTGGGCAGTTCCCCATCGACGTTTTCGGTGTTCGGCGGTGCGCGGTTGCTGGTGGTGCCTTTGAGCGATGCCGCCAGCTTGACCGAGTTCGGTGAACGAGGGCGGTTCTTGTACTTCTGCGAGCACTTCGGCGTGCATGCGGTGACGCTACGGGAATCAGGCGGTATGGTGCTCGGCAGAGATCTGCGATGGCTCAACGGCGCAGCGAAGAATGCAGCGCTAGGCTCGCTTGGGGTTCCCCAGGTTCCGCGCTGAATCAGGCACTCGGGTGCGTGGATCGCTCCTATGTCGACACGGATTCATCCCCTGCGCCCGCATCGTCACCCTCGACTTTTTCGAGATCGATGACGACGTCGTCTCTCTGCGTGTTGCGATCACGCCAAGAGAAGTTGGATGAGGTCGATGGCGACGAAGTATCAGACCGCGCATTTGAGGACTGCCCTGCGGTTGGCGCGTGAGTTTCAGCCCGGAACTCGGCAAGGTTGACAACGACATCCGTGCCATTCTCCGCGGTTCCCTCGGTCGCAGAGGAAATGACCTCTTCCAGCCGAGRCACGTCGCTGTCGCTCCTGAGGTCTGATTCGTGTTCCAGCGAATCGCTGTCGTCGTCTTCGTCGGAAATTTCTCCTTTCGCCAGTTTCTTCAACCGCTCGGCCACGGCCTTGTGCGCTACCTTGAGTCTGCCGAGTTGCCCCACGGGGTCTGTGGCCAGTTCTTCCGGCTTTCGAACCATGGCTCCCATCATCTTTCGAATGCCCTTTCGAGTCAGCAACTCCGCGGCTCCAATCTGCTTGACAAGGTCGCGACGCAGCGTGGATTCGACCTCATACGCGTAAGGTTCCGGAAGATCGGTTGGATCGATGGGATAGGAGACCAAGGTTTCGAACCGACTGATCAGTCCTTCCATGCGCGAGATATTGGGCACGACGAGGAAATCGTGCCGCCCAGGCTTCTGCAGCGCCCACCAGGGAATCGGTGGCTGGCTCGCGGCTTTCGTGCGTGCGCGCTGCTCGTTCTTCTCTTTGGTGTTGGCGTATGCACGATACCCCACGGCGGCACTACCGACCGATGCCACGCTGCCGAATGCGGATCCACCCGCTTGTATGCTTTCCGAGGCGGAGGTGGACTCGAATCCTGTCGCTGCCTCGGCGCACAGGCTCATGGCAGTGATGCATGACTTCCCGAGGTAAATGCTGCCATTTCCCCAGAAGTAGCCAGCATAGGATATACCGGATTTGGAAAAACTCTGCCCATTGTTTTCCCAATACTCGTTCTTTTCCGCTGTCGCAGCGAGATCGACCAGCCTTTTCTCACTCTGTGCCCAACTCTTGGGACAGGGGGCACCATTTTGCACCGAGGAAATGTAGGCGATCGAGTCATGCAGCATCTTCAGCGTTGCTGGCGGCAGAAGATCGCTCCTTCGCAGCAGTTCGCCAATCTGCTTCGCTTCTGTGAGCTTGATCGCAGCGGCAAGGGCGGTCACCTGATCGAAGATGCGCCAGATTTTCGCTCGTGTCTCAGGCGTTGCTCTTGCCGCATTGGCGAGCTCGAGAATATAGTATTTGATATCCCCTTTCTCCTTCATCAGGCGATCGAAGTGCTTCTGCAGGTCCAAGCCGCTTCGCGTCACGGAAACTCCGGTCTGCATGCCCGTCACAGGATCGTGACGCTGGACTACCGAGGTTGGGTCGTCGCGATCGACCAAGTGCCCCCACAGGGCCAGCAATTTCACCTGCAAATCTGCCCGGAGTGGCTTGAGAAAGGTATCCAGATGCATTTCAATCTGACCTTTCATCAACCGGTTCAATCGCGCAGGATCGACCTTGGTCTGATCTTTCGGATCACTGATATTTCCGCGTGCGGTCTGGCTGATGATGTTCAATTGAGCCAGCGCCTTTCCGGCCAGATCGTGCTTCGCCCGGCGAAGCATCAGCGGGTACGATGCGAGTTGCGTGACGGCCTCGATGAGGCCAAGGAGATCTGCAACGAAAATCGCGGCGTCGAATCCATCGAGTTCCGAGCGAAGGTTGTGAATCGACTTGCCCATGGATGTCAATGCGATCGACAGATTGGTCAGCGCGCGCACGGCCTTCGCAGTCGCAATGTTCCACTGGACATTGAGCTGCACGAACTCCTTGCCGAGCGCAAGTTCTGCCAGCAGTTGGGCCGACCGAGCATCGAGGCAGGCGCGAGCGTCTTGAAGCTGCTTGGGGCCTTCGGCGGCACCCACGTGCGAATCCCAGGCGGCGTCGATGAATTCGTAAAGCTCGTCCAGAAACGCGATGTGAGGCTGCAGAGCTTTCCTCTTCAGGATCTGGGCACCATCGGGTTTCTCGATGTTGTTCAGCGCATCGAGATTGCATTGGAGGCGATTGCGACGCGTTGCAATCTTTCGCCTCATCTGCTTCAGAGATTCCAGGGCTTCGTCACGCGTGCGTCCTGCCGGGGTGGCGGCTCGAGTAGCCGCTTCGAGAAGCCTCAGCTCTGCCTTGACGCGAGGGAGCGAGGGGGCAGGAATATCCGCGTTGTCTTGGTCCTTGTAGTCGGTGGAGGATTGGTTCGGCAAGCGGAATGGGCCTTTGAAGGCCTGGAGAATGACGGCCTTGGGCTGGGCGCTGGCCGCACCACAGGTCGTGCCGAACAGGCTGACATAGCTTTGCAAGGCCACGTAGATGGTATTGACGACGAAGCCGATCGTCCTGAACAAGACGATCTGCTCGGGACGGGCCATCGTGGCGAGGTTCAGGCCGGTGGCGGCGAGACCGCGAAGGAGAATCAGTGCTCCGGTCCAGCCATTCGTGGTTTTGGTCGGTACATTGTAGAAATCGGCGGCCTCGCCAAGGGCAGCCAGGAATTCTGGTCGCCAGCCGTTCTCGTCGGAGAATCCTGCGGCTCGGGCCAGCAGCGTTGCCAGTGCGTTTCCATGGAGGCGGATGGCTTCGTCGGTGAGCCCTCCTTTCCTTTTGAGGGCCTGCAGTTCGTGATACTTCTCGTTGTAGAGATCGATACAGGCCTTCGCCTGGTCGTTCTCGTGGTACCTGCCTTCAAACCAGCGTTGCTCAAGCTCCAGCAGCGATTGAATACCTTCGCTTGATCTGCGCAGTGCCCCAGTGGCGTTGCCGCGTGCTACGAAGGGGCCGGGAGGTACCCAGCCCGAATTGGGTTTGGGCGCTTCGGACCTTTCTGAAGATTCAGAGCTCTCGCTTGAGGATGAAGCTGAGCGCTTCAGCTTTTCTTTGGCCTTGGCGCGACGAGTTGCATTATCGCTGCTTGAGTCGTCGTCACATGATGTTCCGGAATGGTTTGACTTGTGATGCGACGCAGTTTCCCCTCCTGCGGGCCATGTCGATTTTCCTCGTGAGGCCAGTGGGGGGCTGCCGATGAGACCCGTGATTTCACTTGAATCAACAAATCTCGTCGTGACAGTCCGTTTCGTTGGACTCGGACTTGATCGATGGGGAGAGCTTTCGGAGTGTCTCGAGGTCTTCTGGAAGAGGATCGGCTGCATGCGGATGAAATTTGAGCGTTCAGAAGATGGGAGGCTCGAGAGGAGCGCTCGCGACAGAAGCCAGGGACCCTAGACCGATCCATCGCCGAGATGTGCGTGCTGCCAAGCGTGGGCTGCATCTGTCGCCGTGCCCATCATCTCTGTCAGGTCGGCCGYAGTCGTGTGATCGAGGTGCAGGTGCAGCATGTGAACCAACTCCCTCGTCCTGCCATCCGGGGAGCACCTGTTCGTCATRCAGGGTGTCCAAGGGGGATCGAGGTTCAGCGCCTGGCCCGTCGCATCTCCATCGAATGGGTCTTGCATTTGCGCGATCCGGCACTGAACCAGAAGTCGCCCGACCTGATCGCAGGGGTCTGCATGGATCACGTCAAATTCGATGCCCTCGAAGCCGATGGTGACGATCAGGGACTTGTCGAACGCCTCGAAGAGCGGTGGGGTAGGGACGTCGTGCCGTCGGCACAGTTCGTCCGCGAGGGCGATGAATGTCCGTCGCCACGGGTTGATCTCGTTGGGCACACTGTCTCCTGATTCGTGCGCAGACCGTTGTGCGAGACGTCGGCTTCAACGTCTGGGCATTTCAATCTGGGTGATGCGCCGCAGGTGCGGTCAGCCATTTCACGAACCGTGAGTAACCGTCGCCGGAGATCAGGTTCCACTCCTCGCAGAGAGGACTGGAAGCATTCTGCGTGACACGCAGCTCACTTCCTCATCAACGTACTCTTCCCGAACATCGACTCGATCAGATCCACCGCCACCTCCGCCGTTCGGTTGCGCACATCCAGCGCCGGGTTCAGCTCCATCACGTCCAGCGAGCCCAGCCTCCCCGTGTCGGCGATCATCTCCATGCACAGCTGCGCCTCGCGGTAGGTCGGCCCGCCGCGCACCGTGGTGCCCACGCCCGGTGCCACGTCCGGGTCGAGAAAGTCGACGTCGAAGCTCACGTGCAGGTGCGTGTTGGCATCCAGCGTCGCCAGCGCCAGCTCCATCGTGTGGCGCATGCCCATCTCGTCGATGTAGCGCATGTCGAAGACTTCCAGGTCCATCTGGTGCACGAAGCGCTTCTCGCCCTCGTCCACGCTGCGGATGCCGATCTGCCGGATCCACTTCGGGTTGATCGCCGGCACGTGCCCGCCGATCTCGATCAGCTCCTTCGGGCCGTGCCCGCACAGGCACGCCACCGGCATGCCGTGCAGGTTGCCGCTGGGCGTCAGGATGTTGGTGTTGAAGTCGGCATGCGCGTCCAGCCACAGGATGCGCAGCTTCTTGCCGGTCTCGCGGCAGTGGCGCGACACCGCGCTGATCGAGCCCAGCCCCAGGCAATGGTCGCCGCCCAGCAGGATCGGCAGCCGGTCGAGCTTCAGCTCGGCGTGCACCGCGGTGTGCACCGCCTGGTTCCAGGCCACCACCTCGTGCAGGTGGCGGTAGCCGTCCACCGGCGGCTGCCACGGGTTGGCCGGGCCCGCCAGGTTGCCGCGGTCGGCCACCTCCAGCCCGTGCCCTTCGAGCACCGGCACGATGTTGGCCACGCGCAAGGCCTCCGGGCCCATGCTCGAGCCGCGGGTGCCGGCGCCGATGTCGGTGGGCGCGCCGATGATGCTGATGGATTTGCTCATGTCAGGGGCCGCTTCAAAGGTCGGTTGCGAAATGGTTCTTGTCGTTGGGGTCGATGTCGCGCAGCTCGAAGCCGTACTCGGCCTCCAGCAGGCTCCAGGCCTCCTCGGCGGTCTCGACGAAGCGGAACAGCTGCAGGTCCACCTCGCTGATCATGCCGGTCTGCACCAGCAGGTCGAAGTTGATCAGCTGCGTCCAGAACTCGCGCCCGAACAGCAGGATCGGCCGGCGCCGGCACTTGCCGGTCTGGATCAGCGTCAGCGCCTCGAACATCTCGTCCAGCGTGCCGAAGCCGCCGGGAAAGCACACCAGCCCGATGCTGCGCATCAGGAAGTGCATCTTGCGCATGCCGAAGTAGTGGAACTGGAAGCACAGCTCCGGCGTGATGTAGGGGTTGGGCGCCTGCTCGTGCGGCAGCACGATGTTCAGCCCGATGCTCTTGCCGCCGATCTCGTGGGCGCCGCGGTTGCCCGCTTCCATGATGCCGGGGCCGCCGCCGGTCACCACGTAGATCGGCTGGCTCAGCGCCTTCGATTTCAACGTCACGATCTCGGCGAAGCGGCGCGCCTCTTCGTAGAAGCGCGACATCGCGACGTGGCGCTCGGCGATGCGCAGCGCGGTCTCGTTGCCCGCCGCCTGCGCATCGGCCAGCAGCCGCTGCGCGACATCGGGCGACACGATGCGCGCGCTGCCGAAGATCACGATCGTCGATTCGATGCCCTGCTCGCTCTGCACCAGCTCCGGTTTCAGCAGCTCGAGCTGCATGCGCACCGGGCGCAGCTCTTCGCGCAGCAGGAAGGTGGTGTCGGTGAAGGCGAGGCGGTAGGCGCTCTCCGGGCCGTCGTAGCGGTTCGGCGCCTGGGGTTTGTCGGCCTCCTGGCGGGCCGTCGGGAAATTGCGGGCGGTGAGGTCGGTTCGCTTGTCCATCCGCGCAGCTTAACGCCGCCGGCACCGTGAATCATGCGGCCTGGGCCAGCAGCGCATCGAAGGCGTCGTGCAGCGCCGGCGTGCTGGCCTTCAGCGAGCGGCTCTCCAGCAGCGCCAGCCCGTCGCGCGCCTCGATCAGCGCCCCCGATTCCTGCAGCAGCACGATGCCGGCGGCGGCATCCCAGGCGCCCATGTCGTGCTCCCAGAAGGCGTCGATGCGGCCGGCCGCCAGGTAGGCCAGCTCCAGCACCATCGAGCCGGAGCGCCGCACGCCGCCGAAGCTGCGCAGCACCCGCCCCAGCTCGCCCAGGTAGGCCGCCATGCGCGGCGACGTCGGCTTGGGGAACACCGTGGCGGCCATCGCGTCCAGCGGCCGGCCGCGCTCGGCGCACACCAGCTCGGCGCCGTTCAGGCGCGCGCCGCGCCCGCGGATGGCGGCGAACAGCTCGTTGCGGCACGGATCGAACACCGTGCCCACCACCGGCTCGCCGCCCACCACCAGCGCCACCGACACCGCGTACTGCGGGTAGCCGCGCAGGTAGTTGGCGGTGCCGTCCAGCGGATCCACCACCCACAGCGGCGGATCGCAGGCGCCGGCCACCGCGGCCTCGTGGCGCCCGATCTCCTCGCCGAGGAAGGCGTGGCCCGGGTAGGCGCGGCGCACCACCTCGTGGATCAGCTGCTCGGCCTCGCGGTCGATCTCGCTGGCCAGGTCGCCCGGCTGCTTGCGCGTGACGGCCACCGTGCTCAGCCGCGAGCGCGACGCCTGCAGGTGGGCACCGGCCGCGCGGGCGGCGCGCTCGGCGACACGGTAGGCGGCCAGCAGGTCCAGCGGTACTGCGCTCATCGGGGCCTTTCGGTGATTGCGAGGGGAGGCGGTGTCATCACTTGGCCCGCGACAGCAAGTTCACGTAGTCGTGCTGCGCGGTGTCGATGATGGATTCGCGGTGTTCCACCGGCTTGTCGCCGAAGGTCAGCGCGATGCGGTGCACCTGCATCACCGGCAGGCCGGCGGCCAGGCCCAGCAGGCGCGACACGCGCCGGTCGGCCGCGGTGGCGCGGGCACGCTCCAGCGCGCGCACCACCGTGATGCCGAACTCGCTCTGGTACAGCTGGTAGAGGGTGCTGGGGCGCTCGCGCAGGCGCTTCTCGGTCAGGCCCTTGAACAGCCCGGCCGGCAGCGAGAGCCGGTCCAGCATCACCGCCCGGCCCTGCAGCGCCAGCCGGTTCTCCACCTGGAAGGCCGGGTCGCCGGCGCGCAGCCCCAGCCGTTCGGCGACGGCCTCGTCGAGCTTCACGCGGTCGAACGACACCAGCTCGACCGACGGCGCCTCGCGCAGCCCGTCGGAGCGCTCGACGTGGAAGAACTGGAACAGGAAGCGGTCGGCCGAGTGCGTCGCGACGAAGGTGCCGCGGCCCTGGCGGCGCACCAGGATGTGCTCGGCCGACAGCTCGTCGACTGCCTTGCGCAGCGTGCCGATCGAGACGCCGAAGGCGCCGGCCARCTCGGGCTCGCTCGGCAGCGTCTGCCCGGGCGGGTAGGTCCCCGCCTCGATGGCCTGCAGCAGCGAGCGCTTGACCACCCGGTACAGCGGCATGCCGGCGGCCTCGGGCGCGATGGCCTGGAAGTGCGGCGCGGCGGGCACGGACGGCATGCACCGGATTCTACATCTGGGTCATCCAGGTCAATCAACTCATATGGATGACTCGTTTGACAGTCGGGAAACGACGGCCGATATTCGCGCCCATCGTGGTGGCCGCCGATGGTGCGGCAGGAGAGCCTGATGATTCATTTCGTGTTGCATGACGCCCATGACACCGTCGCGGTGGTGGTCGTCGAAGGCGTGAAGGCCGGCATGTCGCTCGCCGGCTGGATCATGGACGAGGACCGCATGACCGAGCTGCGCGCGCAGCAGGACATCCCGATCGGCCACAAGATCGCGCTGCGCGACATGGCGGTCGGCGACACCGTGCTGAAGTACGGCATCGACATGGGCAAGGTGGTCGCGCCGATCAAGGCGGGCGAGCATGCCCATGTGCAGAACATCAAGACCAAGCGGTGGTGAGACGCGGAGGGCGAAAGAGGGGCCCCACGCAGTGGGGATCGCAGCCCGTAGTCGTCTCGCGGCTCGAAGAGCCGCCTCAGCGTTGAACAGAGGAAACTTTACATGTCCGTCATTTCCAGCAGTACCACCTTCCTCGGCTACCGCCGCGAGAACGGCCGCGTCGGCGTGCGCAACCACGTCATCATCCTGCCGCTCGACGACCTGTCGAACGCCGCGGCCGAGGCCGTCGCCCACAACATCAAGGGCGCGATGGCGATCCCGCACCCGTACGGCCGGCTGCAGTTCGGCGCCGACCTCGACCTGCACTTCCGCACGCTGATCGGTGCCGGCTGCAACCCGAACGTCGCGGCCGTGGTCGTGATCGGCATCGAGGACGGCTGGACGAAGAAGGTGGTCGACGGCATCGCCGCCACCGGCAAGCCGGTCGTCGGCTTCGGCATCGAAGGCCACGGCGACCACGACACCATCCTGCGCGCCTCGCGCGTCGCCCGCGACTACGTGCAATGGGCCAGCGAGAAGCAGCGCGAAGCCTGCCCGATCCACGAGCTGTGGGTGTCCACCAAGTGCGGCGAATCCGACACCACCTCGGGCTGCGGCGCCAACCCGACGGTCGGCAACGCCTTCGACAAGCTGCACCCGCTGGGCAGCACGCTGTGCTTCGGCGAAACCTCCGAGATCACCGGCGGCGAGCAGATCGTGGCCGCGCGCTGCGCGAATGACGCGGTGCGCGAGCGCTTCATGTTCATGTTCAACCGCTACCAGGACATGATCAACCGCCACAAGACCAGCGACCTGTCCGACAGCCAGCCGACCAAGGGCAACATCGCCGGCGGGCTGACGACCATCGAGGAGAAGGCGCTCGGCAACATCCAGAAGATCGGCAAGCGCTGCACCGTCGACGGCGTGATCGACAAGGCCGAGGTGCCCACGCACCCGGGCCTGTGGTTCATGGATTCGTCGTCGGCCGCGGCCGAGATGGTGACGCTGTGTGCCGCCTCGGGCTATGCGCTGCACTTCTTCCCGACCGGGCAGGGCAACGTGATCGGCAACCCGATCGTGCCGGTGATCAAGATCTGCGCCAACCCGCGCACCGTGCGGCTGATGAGCGAGCACATCGACGTCGACACCTCGGGCCTGCTGCAGCGCGAGATCACGCTCGACCAGGCCGGCGACAAGCTGCTCGAGAACATGCTGCGCACCGCGAACGGCCGCCTGACCGCTGCCGAGGCGTTGGGCCACCGCGAGTTCGTGCTGACCCGCCTGTTCGAGAGCGCATGAAGATCCTGATCCCGGAGTTCATGGACGAGCGCGCGGTGGCGCGGCTCGCGGCGCGCCACGAGGTGGTCTTCGAGCCGACGCTGGTCGACGATGCGGCGCGGCTGCTCTCGCTGGCACCGAGCGCCGATGCGATCGTCGTGCGCAACCGCACCCAGGTGCGCGGCGCGCTGCTGGCCGCGCTGACGCGCTGCAGGGTGGTGGGCCGGCTCGGTGTCGGCCTCGACAACATCGACCTGCCGGGCTGCGGGGCGCGCGGTATCCGCGTGATCCCGGCCACCGGCGCCAACGCGCAGAGCGTGGCCGAGTACGTGATCGCGACGGCGATGCTGCTGCTGCGGGGGGCCTATGGCGCGAGCGCCGAGGTCGCGGCCGGGCGCTGGCCGCGCGCCGCGCTGTCGAACGGGCGCGAGATCGGCGGCAAGACGCTGGGCCTGGTCGGCTTCGGCTCGATCGGGCAGCTGACGGGGCAACTGGCCCGGGCCGTCGGCATGCAGGTGATCGCGCACGACGCGGCCATCTCGCGCCACGACGGCGTGCGCCTGGTCGGCCTCGACGAGCTGGTCGCGCAAGCCGACGTGGTCAGCCTGCACGTGCCCTTGCTGGACGGCACGCGCCACCTGATCGACGCGACGCGGCTGGCGGCGATGAAGCCGGGCGCGGTGCTGATCAACTCGGCACGCGGCGGCGTGGTCGACGAGGCTGCGGTGGCAGCGGCGCTGAAGGCCGGCCGGCTGGCGGGCGCGGCGCTCGACGTCTTCGAGGCCGAGCCCTTGCCGGCCGGCAGCCCGCTGGCCGGTTGCCCGAACCTGCTGCTGACGCCGCACGTCGCCGGCGTGACCCACGAGGCCAACGAGCGGGTTTCCTTCATGATCGCCGACAAGCTGCTGGAGGCGTTGGCATGACGGCGATGACGATGGACGAGGCGCGCCACAAGGTCGCTGCCGCGCTGCAACGCGCCGGCGCCAACCCGGCGATGGCCGCCTCCACGGCGCGCGCGCTGGTGCTGGCCGAGGCGCAGGGCCTGGCTTCGCACGGCCTGAGCCGGGTCGCGCAGTACAGCGGCCACCTGCGCTGCGACCGCGTGAACGGCAACGCGCAGCCGCAGGTGGTCCAGCGCAAGGGCGGGGCGCTGGTCGTCGACGCGCAGGAGGGCCTGGCCTTCCCGGCCTGCGACCTGGCCATCGCCGAGGCCGTCCGCACCGC
The DNA here is from genome assembly GCF_056404395.1 of Rhizobacter sp. P2_D12. NCBI lineage: Bacteria > Pseudomonadati > Pseudomonadota > Betaproteobacteria > Burkholderiales > Sphaerotilaceae > Rhizobacter > Rhizobacter sp. P2_D12. Next base: position 23,781 of record NZ_JBFUEB010000065.1, read on the forward strand.
CGAAGCGCAGGGCATCTGCATCGCCGGCATCGTCAACAGCCACCACTGCGGCGTCGTCGTCGACCACCTGCGCGCGGTGGCGGCCGCCGGCATGGTCGGGCTGGGCTTCTCGAACTCGCCGTCGGCGATGCCGGCCGCGGGCGGCAAGCACCCGGTCTTCGGCACCAACCCGGTGGCGGCGGTGTTCCCGCGCCGCGATGCCGACCCGCTGCTGATCGACCTGAGCCTGAGCGAGGTGGCACGCGGCAAGCTGATGGTGGCCGCCAAGGAAGGCCGCAGCATCCCGCTCGGCTGGGCCCTGGACGCCCAGGGCGAGCCCACCACCGACCCGAAGGCCGGCATGGACGGCTCGATGCTCGCGATCGGTGCCGCCAGCAGCCCGAAGGGCACGATGCTGGCGCTGGTGGTCGAGCTGCTGGTGACGGCGCTGATCGGCGCCAACTTCGGTTTCGAGGCCTCGAGCTTCTTCGTCGACGAGGGCAACCGGCCGCACCTCGGCCAGGCCTTCATCGTGATCGACCCCGGCGCGCTGGCCGGGCGCGAGATGTTCCTCGACCGGCTGGAGGTGCTGGTGGCCGAGATGCTGCGCGACGACGGCGTGCGCCTGCCGGGTGCGCGCCGCGAGGCCTTGCGCCGGCAGGCCGAACGCGACGGATTGAACGTGTCGGAGGCGCTAGCGCAACAGCTGTCCTGAGCCTACGAACTTCCACGCATATCGATAGGTTTGCAGCCGGCCCGCGCCGCGGGCAGCATGCCGGCCATCTGACCAAGGAGACAAGCGTGAAGCGACGTGCAGTACTGATCGGCGCGGCCGGCCTCGTGCCCGGCTTGGGATGGGCACAGGCGGGCGACTACCCCAAGCCCGGCGCGACCCTGCGCTACGTCGTGCCGTTCCCGCCCGGCGGCCTCACCGACGTGATGGCGCGCCTGGTCGGCCAGCAGCTCGGCGAACGCTGGAAGGTCAACGTCGTGATCGACAACAAGCCCGGCAGCGGCGGCCAGATCGGCGCCGACGCCGTGGCCAAGGCCCCGGGCGACGGCAACACGCTGCTCGCGATCACGCTGACGCATGCGGCCAACGTCACGCTGTTCCCGAAGGCGGCCTACAGCTTCACGAAAGACCTGCGCCCGGTGGCGCTGCTGGCCGGCTCGCCGATGCTGATCGTGGTGCCGGCGGCCAGCCCGATCCAGTCGCTGAAGGAGCTGACGGCCGCCGCGAAGGCGCGCAACCTGAACGCCGGCTCCAGCGGCAACGGCACGCCGCCGCACCTGACGCTGGCGCTCTTCAACGAGCTCGCGAAGACCAGCATCCAGCACGTGCCCTACAAGGGCGGCTCGCCGTCGATGACCGACCTGATCGGCGGCCAGCTCGACGTGGTGTTCTCCAACTTCCCCGAAAGCATCGCGCATGTGAAGGGCGGCAAGCTGCGCGCGCTGGCGATCGCGAGTGCCACCCGCCACCCGCTGGTGCCCGACGTGCCGACCACCGCCGAGGCCGGCCTGCCCGAGCTGCTGACCGAGAACTGGACCGGCCTGATGGCGCCGGCCTCGATGCCGGACGCAGCCGTGAAGAAGCTGAGCGCCGAGGTCGTGCGCATCATGCAGACGCCCGAACTCGACGAGCGGGCGCGCACGCAGGGCTTCCGCGTCGATGCCCGGCCCGCGGAGGCCTTTGCGGCCTTCCTGCACGACGAGGTTGCGCGCTGGGCGAAGGTGATCCAGTCGGCCAACATCAAGCCGGATTGAGCGGCGCGGCCGGGCGCTGGCCGCAGACCGGGCAGCCGGCCTGCCGGCCGAGGCGGATCTCGGTCCATTCCATGCGGCGCGCGTCCAGCATCTGCAGCCGCCCGGCCAGCGAGCTGCCGACGCCGGCCAGCAGCTTCAGCGCCTCGGTGGCCTGCATGCTGCCGATGATGCCCACCAGCGGCGCCAGCACGCCCATCGTCGAGCAGGCGACCTCCTCGAACGCGACGTCGGGCGGGAACAGGCAGGCGTAGCACGGGGCCGCCGGGTCGCGCGTGTCGTAGACCGAGATCTGGCCGTCGAAGCCGATCGCCGCGCCCGACACCAGCGGCTTGCGGTGCGCGACGCAGGCCGCGTTGACGGCGTGCCGGGTCGCGAAGTTGTCGCTGCAGTCGAGCACGACGTCGGCCGCGGCCACCAGCACGTCCAGGCGCTGCGCGTCGGCGCGCTCGGTCAGCGCGTGCACCCGCACGTCGGGGTTGATCGCGGCCATCGACTGTGCGGCCGAGCTCGCCTTGGGCTGGCCGAGCCGCGACAGGTCGTGCGCGATCTGCCGCTGCAGGTTGGTCAGGTCCACCGTGTCGTGGTCGACCAACGTGATGGTGCCGACGCCGGCGGTCGCCAAGTACAGCGCCACCGGCGAACCCAGGCCGCCGGCACCGATGACGAGGGCGTGCGAATCGAGCAGCCGCTGCTGGCCGGCGATGTCCAGCTCGTCGAGCAGGATGTGGCGCGAGTAGCGCAGCAGCTGGTCGTCGTTCATCCGGGAAGGATAGCGGCTGTGGCGATCCCCGGATGGGCATCCGGGCTGTGAAACGACAACGCCCGCGTGCTGCGGGCGTTGCATCGGGCGGGAGGAGACTCAGTTCGTCGCCGGCGCCTCGGCGCGACGTTCGACCACCGATTTCGACACCACCACCGGCTTGCCCTTCAGGCGGTTGATGGCCTGCACCAGCGGGAAGTCTTCTTCGCTGCCGAACTCGGGCAGCGGCTTCAGCGTGTTCTTCTTCGCGGCTTCTTCCTCGAGCTTCTTGCGCGCTTCTTCGCGGGCCTTCTCGCGCGCCTCGTCCTTCTGCTCGGTGCCCTGGCCGCTGGCGATGTGCTTTTCCAGGTCGGCTTCGCGCACGCGCAGTGCCGAGAACAGGTTGCCGTCGGCGGTCTCGTCGACCATCACGTCGGGCACGATGCCCTTGGCCTGGATCGAGCGGCCGCTCGGCGTGTAGTAGCGCGCCGTCGTGATCTTCAGCGCGGTGTCGGGCGACAGCTGGCGCACCGTCTGCACCGATCCCTTGCCGAAGGTCTGCGTGCCCATGATGGTGGCGCGCTGGTGATCCTGCAGCGCGCCGGCGACGATCTCGCTGGCCGAGGCCGAGCCTTCGTTCACCAGCACCACCAGCGGCACCTTCTTCAGCGCATCCGGCAGCTTGCGCAGCGGGTCGCCGCCGCCGCGGCGCAGGTAGTCGCTCGGCGAGGCCTTGAACGACTGCTTCGATTCGGCGATCTGGCCGTTGGTGGTGACGACCACCGCATCGGCCGGCAGGAAGGCGGCCGACACCGCGACCGACGCCTCGAGCAGGCCGCCCGGGTCGTTGCGCAGGTCGAGCACCAGGCCCTTCAGGTTGGGTTCCTGCTTGTAGATCTCTTCGAGCTTGCGGGCGAAATCATCCACCGTGCGGTCCTGGAACTGGCTGACGCGCAGCCAGGCGTAGCCGGGTTCGACGATCTTCGAGCGCACGCTCTGCACGCGGATCTCTTCGCGCGTGATCGTGACCGGGAAGCTGCGGTTCTCGGTCTTGCGGAAGATGGTCAGCAGCACCTTGGTGCTGGGCTCGCCGCGCATGCGCTTGACGGCCTGGTCCATCGTGAGGCCCTTGACCACGGTATCGTCGATCTTGGTGATCAGGTCGCCGCTCTTCAGGCCGGCGCGGAAGGCCGGGGAGCCTTCGATCGGCGAGACGATCTTGACGAGGCCGTCTTCCATGCCGATCTCGATGCCGACACCGACGAACTTGCCGGTGGTGCCTTCGCGGAATTCCTTGAAGGTCTTCTTGTCGAAATACTGCGAGTGCGGGTCGAGGCCGGCCACCATGCCGCCGATGGCGTCGGTGATCAGCTTCTTCTCGTCGACCGGCTCGACGTAATCGCTCTTGACCATGCCGAACACGGCGGCGAGCTGCTGGAGTTCTTCCAGCGGGAGTTGCGCGGCGGTATTGCGGGCCGTGGCCTGCAATTGCATGGTGGTGAGCGCGCCAGCGACGGCCCCCAGCGTGATCCAGCCTGCGACCTTGAGTTTGGCACCCATCATTGACCCACTTCCTGCCTGATATGAAGACTTCACGCGATCCCAGTATAGAGCTGTGACCGGGCTTGGAGCCGCAGAGCTGGAGGAAGTTTCAAGGCTATTTCCCACGGGTTCGCGGGGGGTGCTGTCAGACAGCACCCCGGGTTCACCCGGGGTGTCGCATCACTGCTTCGTCGCCGTCCAGGTGCCGGTGGCCGAGGCGCTCGGGCGGCTCCAGGTGCCGGAACCGGCCGTGCCGGCCAGCGAACCGCTGAAGCTGGCGTCGCTGCTGGTGCTGCCCACGCTCAGGCCGCCGTTGGCCGCGGCCGAGCCGCTGACGATGAAGCTGCCGCCCACGCCGGTGGAGGTGCAGGTGCCGATCACGTGGCCGGCCGCGTTGACGGCCATCGCGGCGCAGTTGCCGGTGTCGCCGCCGGCATAGGTCACGCTCCAGATGCCGCCCACGGCGGACGGGTGGTCCGGGATCGTCGGCGCCGCGATGCCCAGCGCCGCCGCCAGGGCCTCGAAAGCCACCTTGTTCAGGCGCGTCTGCGTCGAGCTGTCGGGTTTGTCCTGGTAGCCGAAGTAGACCTTCCCGCCGGTCTGCACGAAGACGCGGGTGAAGGTCTGCACGCTGGTCGCTGCCGGCAGGCCGGCGAAGGTCAGGATCGGCGTCGCGCCGTCGACCGCCGTGCCGTAGGCGAAGCTGCCGGTGCCCGCCACCAGGCAGTTGCTCTGCACCGAGGTGGTGGTGTTGACGTCGCACAGGTAGTAGGTGACGCCGTTGTTCGCCCCGAAGGCCGCGCGCAGGCGCTCCTGCGTGCACACGGTGGTGCCGCAGCCGGCGCTGCCGTGCAGGCCTCCCAGCGACACCGAGTTCGACGTCGTGATGGTGGTGCCGGCGGCCGGCACGGGGAAGGTCGAGACCATGCCGGTGAGCGTGGTCACGCCGTTGCCGACGCTGCCGTCCGACACGCGGTAGCCGATCGGCGTGCTGGTGTCGGCGTTGGAGATCTTGCGCAGCTTCGCGCCCGCCGGCATCGTGCCCTGCAGGCCGGCCGCCGAGACGCCGACGGTGGTCGACAGCGTGTTGGTGCCCAGGTTCTGAGTCAGCGCGACGACGCTCGCTATCGACTGCCCGCTCACGTCGGTGTCCTCGCGCGTCGACTGGCCGACGTATCCGCTGTTGTAGTTGTAGGTGCTGGTCGTGCTGCTGGTGCTGGTGCTGGTGTTGGGCGTGGCGCCGTTCAGCGAGGGCTGCCAGCCCTGCGCGGTGACGAACAGCGTCGTGTCGTACAGCACGACCGCCGGCTTGCCGCCCGCGGTGGCCTCGCGCACGTCGTAGTAGGTGCCCTGGCCGGCCGAATCCACGACGTTGTCGGAGTAGTAGTAGCGCAGCGTGTAGTTGGACGCGTCGGCGAAGCCGAACGCGCGCACCCAGTAGCCGGCGGCCGCGGTGCTGGCCGGCGTGCTGTCGGTGGCTGGGGAAGAGCTGCCGCCGCCCCCGCCGCAGGCAGCGAGCGTGGCGAGGACGATGGACAAGGCAGGCGCGGCCCACAGGGCGCGCATGGATGCAAGGCTCATGAATCTCCCTCGTGACATGACGGTGTGATCCGGTCGCGGTCTGTGCCGCGGCCGTCCGGCGAGATTCTGGGTGGGCCTGCGCCGTCTTACAAGCGGCAACACACCGGTGGGGCTGGTTTCACCTGTGTCATGGTCGACACAATCGCGCCATTCAGCCGCAACTTCCGATGTGCCCGCACGCCGTGCAGAACTCGCAGCCGTCCTTGTGGATCACCGTGTGGTTGCCGCACTCGGGGCAGGCCGTGCCGGGCAGGGCCGGGGTGCGCGGATCGGCGGCGTCCGGCGCCTGCAGGATGCCCATGTCCGACAGCGGGTAGCCGTCCTCGTCCAGCACGCCCAGCATCGTGTAGCGGTGGATCACGAGGCGAGCCAGGTAGGCCACCGTCGACGGCCAGGTCTGCTGGCGCTGCTGGCCCGGCGCGAGACCGGGCACGAAGGCCATGAAGTGACCGAGCGGCTCGGCGTAGCTCAGCAGCTTGCGCAACTTCATGCCGATCCAGGCCGGGTCGAGCACGCGCATGTCCAGCGACAGGATGCGCGCCAGCCCGTCCATCGCGCGCGGGTAGTTGCCCGACAGCCCGATCGCGCACGGCCGCGTGATGCTGCCGCCCTGGCCGTCCGGCAGCAGCACTTCCTTCAGCGACAGCGTGAATGCCTCGTCGCTGGCCGGGTTGTGGATGTCGACCGACCACGCGAGCGTGCCGTTCGGGCCGGTCAGCGGCTCCTGGCGGCTGAACATCGCGTCGATCACCGGCGTCGGGGCGGCCGTCTCCGGCGACGATGCCGGCCACAGCCCGAGCTGCTCGCAGCGCCAGCGGATCACGGCCGCGGTGGCCGCGACCACGCCCGGGAAGCGCCGCGCTGCACCATCGGGCGGGAAGGGCATGTCGAAGGCGCGCTCTTCCTGCACCGTGGCCAGCGCGTCGAGCTTCAGCTTCACCCAGGCCGCATCCTTGGCGCGCAGGTCCATCGACAAGGTCTTGGCCAGCGCGCCCAGCCCGCGCGGCTGCTCGGCGCCGTTCACCCACACCTCGAACGGCGCGCTGCGGCCGTCCTGCGGCAGCTCGCCGATGAAGAGCGCGAACTCGCCGTGCGGGTGCCGGATCATGTAGGTCCAGGCCGCATTGCCGGCGCTCAGGTCGGGCCGGCCGGGCCAGCGCAGCGACGCCAGCACCGGCTGCGGCATGCGCTCGAGCGCGAGGCGCTGGTTGGCATGCCCGGCAGGCGCCAGCTGCAGCGGTGCGGCCGCCGCCGGCTCGACGCTCAGCACCGAGCCCAGCACCGCGTTGGGCCGGTAGGTCGCGAGGCCCTTCAGGCCCGACGTCCACGCGCGCAGGTACAGGTCCTGGAAATCCGCATACGGGTAGTCGGCCGGCACGTTGACGGTCTTCGAGATCGCGGTGTCGACGAAGGGCGCCACCGCGGCCACCATCTCCTCGTGGGCCTGGGCGCTCATCTCCAGCGCGGTGACGAAGGCCGGTGTCAGCGGCGCATCGGCACCGCGCAGGTGGCGGTACAGCCGCCAGGCATGGTCTTCCACCGGGTACTGCTTCATGCTGCCGTCGGCCATGCGCTTCTTGCGCGTGTAGGTCCAGGAGAACGGCGGTTCGATGCCGTTGCTCGCGTTGTCGGCAAAGGCCAGGCTGATGGTGCCGGTGGGCGCGATCGACAGCAGGTGCGAGTTGCGCAGGCCCTGGCCGCGGATGCGCTCCTTCAGCGCGCCGGGCAGGCGCGACGCGAAGGTGCCGCGGCTCAGCAGCAGGTCGGCATTGAAGAGCGGGAAGGCGCCGCGCTCGGCCGCCAGGTCGCAGGACGCCGCATAGGCGGCATCGCGCAGCAGCGTCGCGATGCGCCGCGCCTCGTCGCGCGCCGGTGCGCTGTCGTAGCGCAGGCCCAGCATCACCAGCGCATCGCCCAGGCCGGTGAAGCCCAGGCCGATGCGGCGCTTGCTGCGCGCCTCGTGGGCCTGGCGCTCGAGCGGCCAGAAGCTGATGTCGAGCACGTTGTCGAGCATGCGCACCGCCAACTGCACCAGGCGCGTGAAGCCCGCGTCGTCGAAGCGTGCGCCGGCCTCGAACGGCGCGCGCACGAAGCGCGTCAGGTCGATCGAGCCGAGGCAGCAGCAGCCATAGGCCGGCAGCGGCTGCTCGCCGCAGGGGTTGGTGGCGCTGATGGTCTCGCAGTACGACAGGTTGTTGTCGAGGTTGATGCGGTCGAGGAACAGCACGCCCGGCTCGGCATGGTCGTAGGTCGACCGCATGATCTGCTCCCACAGCGCGCGCGCCGGCAGGCTGCGGTACACCCACAGCCCGTCGGCGCGCTGGTGCGCGCCGGCCGCCATCTGCTGCGGCCCGGCCGCGGCGCGGTGCACCAGCTCGACCGGTGCGTCGCGCTGCACCGCTTCCATGAAGGCATCGGTCAGGCCGACCGAGATGTTGAAATTGCTGAGATCGCCGCGGTCCTTGGCGTGGATGAACTCCTCGATGTCCGGGTGGTCGCAGCGCAGCACGCCCATCTGCGCGCCGCGCCGCGCACCGGCCGATTCGACGGTCTCGCAGGAGCGGTCGAACACCCGCATGTACGACACCGGCCCCGAGGCGCTGGCCTGCGTGCTGGCGACCCACGCGCCGCGCGGCCGGATGCGCGAGAAGTCGTAGCCGACGCCGCCGCCGCGGCGCATGGTCTCGGCCGCCTCGGTCAGTGCGGTGTAGATGCCCGGGTGCCCGTCGTCGTCGGTCGAGATCGAATCGCCGACCGGCTGCACGAAGCAGTTGATCAGCGTCGCGGTGAGTTCGGTGCCGGCGGCCGAGTTGATGCGCCCGGCCGGGATGAAGCCGCCCTGCAGCGCCTCGAGGAAGCGCGGTTCCCACAGCGCGCGCGTGTCGGCGCCCTCGGCCTGCGCGATGGCGCGGGCCACCCGCCGCCGCACCTCGTCGAGCGTGCGCTCGCCGTGCTTGGCGTATTTCTCCAGCAGCACCTCGGTGCTGATGTCCTGCGCGGGCAGCGCGGCGGCGTGCGATGCGTCGTGGGCCTGGGGGTGGGTTTGCGTGCTCATGCCGGGCAGCTTAGGCCGGGCCGGAAGCCTTGCCAAGGCGATGGGGATCGCCGGTGTCGGATCAGAAGCGCCAGCCGAGGCCGACGCCGAACAGCAGCGGGTCGACCTTGAAGGTGCCGAGCTGCGTGCCGCCGGCGCTGACGTCGGTGCGGATCTGCAGCTTCTTCAGGTCGACGTTGAGCAGCAGGTTCTTCTGCAGCGCGATGTCGACGCCCACCTGCAGCGCGGCACCGACGCTGCTGCGCTCGATGTCGACGCCGGCCGGCAGCTCGACGCTGGAGAAGCGGGTGTAGTTGATGCCGGCGCCGACGTAGGGCTTGATGCCGCCGAACTGCGTGAAGTGGTACTGCGCCAGCAGCGTGGGCGGCAGGTGCTTGAGTGAGCCGATCTCGGTGCCGCCGGCCTTGACCGTGTGCTTCTGCGGATAGGTGAGCACCAGTTCGGCGGCGAACTGCGGCGTGAAGAAATACGAGATGTCGACCTCGGGGATGACCTTGCTGCTCAGCGCCAGGTCGAGGCCGGTGTCGTCCTTGTCGGCGCTGTCGAGATTGACGGCGCGCAGGCGCACCAGCCACGGGCCGGCCTGCTGGGCCAGGGCCGGGCCGGGCAGGGCCGCGGCGGCGGTGGTCATGGCGAGCGCCAACGCGGCGCGGGTGCACATCGAGCGGGAGATCATGGTGTTGTTCCTCTGGGTTCGCGGGGGCGATTCCCCCGCAAGCCCATTGCAGCGCCGCGGGCCCGCGGTGGGCTTGTCGCAACGCAATGGGTCGTCGCGGCCGCGTGGCACGGTGGCGCGGGCCTGACGCGGGTCAAGGCGTGCGTCGCGCCGGCGCCACGGCGTGTCGGGTCAGTCGGGCCGGTCGGCGGCGCGCTTGCGCCCGTGCAGCATCGCGCCCGGCAGGTTCTCGCGCCAATGCCAGCTCATCACCGCGATGCCGCACAGGTGCACGCCCACCGCGACGAGCAGCGCATCGGCCAGCCAGGCATGCAGGTCGTGCACGCGATCGTCGCCCCAGAAGGCGTCGAGCCGGCTCATCCAGCCGGTGAGGCCGAGCAGCAGCACCAGCGTCCACAGCAGCCAGATCATCCAGACGCCGAGCGGGTCGTGGTCCGGGGTGCGCGGGGCGCCGCTGCGCAGGAAGGCGAGCGTGCGCGCCGGCGAAGGCTTCAGCGTCGCGAAGCCGGCGCTGCCGCCGCGGACCCCGGCCCACAGCCAGCGCGCGAGCACGAGGCCGACGGCGACGTAGCCGGCCACGCGGTGCCACCAATCGCCGTCGTCGCGCACCAGGTTCAGGAGCACCAGCGCCGCGAGCGTCCAGTGCAGGAGGCGAACGGCCGCATCCCACACCGGGATGCGGCCGCCGGGAGAGGGCACGGCCCTACTTCTCGACCTCGGACTTCACCGGGTCGAGCGTCTTCGCATCGAAGTAGATCTCGACCTTCTTGCCTTCCTTGTTCTTGCCGTAGATCTCGTAGCAGTTGCCGTCCACCTTGAACTTGTTGATCGTGTAGCCCTGGGCCTCGATCTTGGCCTTGGCATCGGCCTCCTTCATCCATTCGGCCTTCGGGTAGGCCTTGCAGTCGGCCTTGGCCAGGGCCGCCACCGGGAACGACACGGCGACGCCGATCAGCGCAGCGAGGGCGAGGTGCTTCATGGGGGTCCTTTCGGAGCGGGTTGAGGGTGTCGCGCAGTCTACTGCGCAATGAGAATTGTTCTTATCGCCCCTTCAGCCGCATCGCCCCCGGCAGCGGCACCGACCGCTTCAGCACCGTCTCCCCCAGCCACAGCGCCGAGGCCCGGGCGCGCGCCGCCACCATCGGCAGCGGCATCTGCTGGTAATCGTCGTTGAACACCTCGAAGCTGTAGTCGCCGCGGTAGCCCAGGCGGTCCAGGCGCAACACCAGGTCGGCGGCCTGCCGGCTGTGCGCGCCTTCGCCGGGAAACACGCGGAAATGGCGCGCGGTGTCGATGCGCTCTTCCACCGAGCGGATCTCGTTCCACATGAAGTCGGCCAGCTGCACCAGGAAGATCCGGTCCGGGTCGACCTCGTCCAGCGCGTCCAGCGGCGTCTTCATCGCGAAGGTGTGGAACGAGTCGAGGGCCAGCCCGAGGTTGGGCGCGTCGGCGCGGCTCACCACGTCCCAGGCGAGCGGAAACTCGTTGACCGTGCGACCCCACGACAAGGCCTCGAACGCGATGCGGATGCCGTGCGGCACGGCCAGCATCGCCAGGCGGCGCAGGTCGCGCGCGATGTCGGCCGGGTCGCCGCTCGCGTGGGTCGAGGTCGACGAGCACACCAGCAGCACGCGCGAGCCGACGGCGGCGCACAGCGCGAGCATCGACTTCGCGACGTCGACCTTGTACTCGCGCAGCGCGCCCGGCAGGCCCTCGAAGTCGCGCAGCACCTGGAAGCCGGTGACACGCAGCCCGCTCGCGCGCACCGCCTGCACCGCGGCGTCCACGCCTTCGGGGTGGCCGACCAGGTCGCGCGCCGACAGCATCACCTGCGTGAACCCGCCGGCCTGGATCGCCAGCAGCTTGGCGGGCAAGGTGCCGGCCAGCGAGATCGTGTCCATGCCGAAGTCGTCGATGTTGCCGGTGAACTGGCTCATGGCGCGCTCCCCGCGTCGTGCACCAGCTCGAAGCTGACGCTGCCGAGCCGGCCTTGCGTCAGCGCGCCGCGCGGCCCGGGCGCGGTGGCCGGCGTCTCGGTGAACAGCACGCCGCGCGCGCGCAGCGCGGCCACGCTGGCCAGCACGTCGGGCGTGCCCAGGCCGATGCGCGCCAGGTATTCGACGCCGTCGAGGTCGAGCTGGCCGGGCTCCGGCTCGATCAGCTGCAGGTAGAAGCTGCCGCAGGGGCTGCGCAGCACGTGGCCCTTGGGCAGGATGCCGAAGCGCTGCTCGTCGGGCAGGGCGTGAAAGCCGAACAGCTCGGCATAGAACTCGATCCAGTCGTCGTAGCGGTCGATGCCGATGTACTGCACCGCGCCGAAGAAGTGCAGGCCGGTCAGCGCCGGCGGGTGCTTGTCGACGCCGGGGATGGGCACGAAGTCGACGTCGTAGATCGAGAACTCCTGGTGGCGGTCGACGAAGTAGATGCGGCTGCTGCCCACGCCGTGGATCGCCGGGATGTTGAGCTCCATCACCGCAACCTGCGTCGGCACCGCCCAGGCGCCGCGCTCGAGCACGTGGCGCAGCGCGCCGGCCGCATCGCGCACGCGCAGTGCCAGCGCGGCCAGCACCGGCGCCGGGTCGTCGCCCTGCAGGCCGGCGGTCTCGGGCGCGTGGGCGTTGACGATGACGTTCATGTCGCCCTGCCGGTACAGCAGCACCTCGCGCGAGCGGTGGCGCGCGACCGGGTGGAAGCCCATCGTCTCCAGCACCTGGCCGAGCGCCTGAGGGCGCGTGGTGGCGTACTCGATGAACTCGATGCCTTGCAGGCCGAGCGGGTTGGCGGGGGTGCTCACGCCCTCGCGTTGCAACAGGGTGTCCATCGCGTTCTCCTTGGCATCGGGGTTCAGGCCGCCAGCGCCACGGCGCGGCGGCTGGCGGCCGCTTCGGCCACCGCGAGCGTGACGGCCAGCGTGCGGGCGGCATCGCGGGCCGTGACGCGCGGTGCCTGTTCGCCGCGCACGACGGCACAGAAGTGATCGAGCTGGCGCGCCAGCGGGTCGACCTCGGGCACGGCGATCACCTCGGTGGCGAGCGGCTCCCACCACGAGGCTTCGCCGGTGTAGCGGCGCAGGCGCAGCGTGGGCACCTGCAGCGAGCCGCGGTCGCCGGCGATCACGCAGCAGTCCTCGCCGGCGTGGTGGTCGTAGCGGGGGTTTTCGCCGGAGGTCTGTTCCCAGCTGCGCGGGCTGGCGGCGGCGTCCGACAGCAGCAGGCTGCCGAGCACGCCGCTGGCGAAGCGCAGGCCGATGGCGACGGTGTCTTCCACCGCGAAGCCGCGTGCCGCATGGGAAGCCAGCGCCTGCACTTCGACGATGTTGCCGAGCAGCATGCGCAGGCTGTCGATCTCGTGCACCAGGTTGATCAGGATCGGCCCGCCGCCGGGCTGGGCGCGCCACGGCGCTTCGGCGAAGTAGCGCTCGGGCTTGCGGAAGGTGGCGCTGCCCTGCACCGACACCAGGCGGCCGAGGCGGCCGGAGGCGATCGCGTCGCGTGCGGCCTCGAGGATGGCGCTGTGGCGGCGGTGGTGGCCGACCAGCACCGGCACGCTGCTGGCGTCGGCGGCATCGGCCAGCTGCAGCGCGTCGGCGAGCGAATCGGCGACCGGCTTCTCGACCAGCACGGGGATGCGCCGTTCGAGGCAGGCCAGGGCGCCCGGCACGTGCAGTGCGTTGGGCGTGGCGAGGATCGCGCCGTCGGGTGCGGTGGCATCGAGCAGCTGCGCCAGCGTGTCGAACAAGGGCACGCCGCGCTGCTGCGCGAACGATGCGGCGGCGGGCGATGGATCGGCGATGCCCGCCAGCACGCAGCCCGAGGCGGTGCCGATGCGCTCGGCATGGGCCCGCCCGACCTGGCCGGCACCGGCGAGGGCGAGGCGCAGCGGCTTCATGCCGGCTGGGCGCCCATCGCGTGGGCACCGCCGAGGAAGAGCCGTTCGATGTGCGGATCGGCCAGCAGCTCGTCGGCGGGGCGGTGCAGCACCAGCCGGCCCGATTCGAGGGCGATCGCTTCGTCGGCCATCTTCAGCGCGCTCTTGACGTTCTGCTCGACCATCAGCACGGTGGTGCCTTGCTGCGCCAGGTCGCGCAGCAGCTTGAAGACGTCGGCGACGACCAGGGGCGACAGGCCGATCGAGGGCTCGTCGATCAGCAGCACCTTGGGGCGCAGCAGCAGCGCGCGGGCAATCTCCAGCTGCTTCTGTTCGCCGCCGGACAGGGCCGAGGCCTGGCTGGCGATGCGTTCCTGCACGCGCGGAAAGCGGGCCAGCACCTCGGGGATGCGGGCATGGGTGGTCTTCATGCCGAGCGTGATGCCGCCGAGCTCGAGGTTCTGCCACACGGTGAGCTGGCCGAACAGGTTGCGGCCCTGCGGCACGAAGGCGACGCCGTGCTGGACGAGCAGGTCTTTCGCGGTGGCGCCGGTGATGTCCTGGCCGTCGAGGCGGATGCGGCCCTGGCGCACCTTGAGCAGGCCGAACAAGGTTTTCAGCACGGTGGACTTGCCGGCGCCGTTGGGGCCGAGCAGCAGGGTGATCTTGCCGCGTTTCGCCTGCAGGCTCAGGTTGTTCAAGATCATGAAGTCGCCGTAGCCTGCGACCACGTCGTCAAACTCAATTGCCGTTTCGTTCATGTCTTTGAACCCTCTTCCTGGGCATGCCCCCAGCCGCCCCGCACGAACCGGGTGTTTTCGGCGAACCCCGGATTGGCATCCGGGCTACCAACACCGGGTTGTACGCACTGAACCGCTGGTTCTGCAAAGGCGCGTGCGGGGTGGGTGGGGCGCGCCAATAAGGGTGGGGCGCCGGAGCTGGCTGCTTTCAAGGCCCGCGCGCGCCAGCGCGCTTCGTGAAACTGACTTGTCGCCGACTGTTTGACCACAGCGAGCGAAGCGAGCGGCGGGAGTTTCGGCGACGGGCCTTGAAAGCAGGCAGCGC
>NZ_JBFUEB010000066.1:0-37407 GCF_056404395.1 Rhizobacter sp. P2_D12
GCGCGAGGCGCTGCGCGACGCGCTGCAGCGCCGCCTGCAGCCGCTCGCGGCGCACCGGCTTGGTCAGGTAGTCGGTGGCGTCGAGCTCGAACGCCTGCAGCGCGTGTTCGGCGTGCGCGGTGACGAAGACGATGGCCGGCGCGTCGCTGCGCCGGCGCAGCTGGGCGGCCAGCTGGCGGCCGTCCGGGCCGGGCATGTGGATGTCGAGCAGCAGCAGGTCGCACGGGTTGGCGGCCAGCCAGTCGAGCGCCTGCTGCGCGCTGCCGGCCTCGGCCACCACCTCGGCGCGCGGCTCGGTGCAGTCGCCCACCAGGCCGCGCAGGCGCAGCCGGGCCAGCGGTTCGTCGTCGACCAGCAAGACGCGCAAGGGGGCCATCGCGCTCATCACAGCGGCACCACGATCTGGACACGGAACACGTCGTGGTCCATGCGGGCTTCGAACTGGGCCGCGACGTCGTGCATCAGTTTCAGCCGCTCGCGCACGTTGCGCAAGGCCATGCCGCTGCCGGGCCGCGACGCGCTGCGCGGCAGCGTGTTGGCGATGCTGACGACCGCGTGCGCCCGCTTCACGCGCGTGCGGATGCGGATCACGCCGCCTTCGGGCGACGGCTCGACGCCGTGGCGCACCGCGTTCTCGACCAGCGGCTGCAGCAGCAGCGGCGGCACGCGGGCGGCGCCGGCGTCTTCGTCGAGGTCCCAGCTGAGCTGCAGGCGGTCGCCGAAACGGATCTGCTCGATCGCCAGGTAGCGCTGGGCCAGCGCCACCTCTTCGGCCAGGCTCACCGATTCGTCGGTGGCGCTGAGGGCGACGCGGAACAGCTCGGCCAGGTCTTCCAGCAGGTGCTCGGTGCGCGCCGGGTCGAGCCGGGCCAGCGCGATGGCGGTGTTCAGCGTGTTGAACAGGAAATGCGGGCGGATGCGCGACTGCAGCTCGGCCAGGCGCGCCGCGGTGTCGGCCGGCAGCTGGGCGCGTGCGCGCAGCGTGAGCCAGAAGAAGAGCGCGGCGGCCAGCGCGGCACCGGCCAGCACCGCGGGCAGCAGCCGGCCGCTGCCCGTCAGGCGGATGTCGACGGTGCCGAGCAGGACCCAGCCGAAGGCGCCGCCGACCGCCCCGAGCGCGACCGCGGCGCACCACTGCCCGGCCAGCGGCAGCAGGGCGAGCAGCCGCTTGAGCAGGCAGATGGACACCAGCCACAGCAGCACCGCGGGCAGCGCGATGGTGGTGCCCTGGCCGAGCAGGTTCAGCCAGGCGGCCCAGCTGCTGGCCTGGAACGAGACGCCGATGGCGATGACGCCGTGCACGAAGGCAAGCGCGCGCAGCACCACGCCGACGTGGCAGACGTCGAAGGCCGAGACCGGGCTGCGCACGCCTTGCGGCAGCGGCACCGGGTCGAAGCTCGTGGAGCCGAAGATGCTGCTGCCGCGCAGCTCGCCGGGCCGGGTGGGCTCGGCCGACAGCGGGGCTGGCCGGCTGGGCGTGGGGGCGAAGGCGGAAGTAGGCGCGTCGGCGTCAGGCATGGGGGCGTGGCGGGCAAGGGGGCCGAATAGAATCCGGGGCATCCCCCGGTTCCTGCGTCCCACGGTGCATTGTCGCCAACTCGGACCGCCCGGCAACCCGGCCTACCAAGCGTTACACGACGCCCCGCGCACCCGCACCATGTCTGCCAATCAACTCGACAAGAAATCCGAAGCCTGGTCGGCGCTGTTCTCCGAGCCGATGAGCGAGCTGGTCAAGCGCTACACGGCCAGCGTCTTCTTCGACAAGCGGCTCTGGAAGGCCGACATCGCCGGCAGCCTGGCGCATGCCGAGATGCTGGCGGCGCAGGCCATCATCGGCGCCGCCGACCTGGCCGACATCCGCCGCGGCATGGCGCAGATCGCGCAGGAGATCGAATCCGGCGCGTTCGAGTGGAAGCTCGACCTGGAGGACGTGCACCTGAACATCGAGGCGCGGCTGACGCAGCTGGTGGGCGATGCCGGCAAGCGGCTGCACACCGGGCGCTCGCGCAACGACCAGGTGGCGACCGACGTGCGGCTGTGGCTGCGCGACGAGATCGACGGGCTGCTGCCGCTGCTGGCGGGGATGCAGCACGCGCTGGTCGAGGTGGCCGAGCGCCACGTCGAGACCATCCTGCCGGGCTTCACGCACATGCAGGTGGCGCAGCCGGTGAGTTTTGCGCACCACCTGCTGGCCTATGTGGAGATGTTCGCGCGCGATGCCGAGCGGCTGGCCGACGTGCGCAAGCGGGTGAACCTGCTGCCGCTGGGCGCGGCCGCGTTGGCCGGCACCAGCTATCCGCTGGACCGCGAGCGCGTCGCGAAGACGCTGGGTTTCGACGGCGTGTGCCAGAACAGCCTGGACGCGGTGAGCGACCGCGATTTCGCGATCGAGTTCGCATCGTTCGCGGGCATCACGATGATGCACGTGTCGCGGCTGGCCGAGGAGATCGTGCTGTGGATGAGCCAGAACTTCGGCTTCATCAACCTGGCCGACCGCTACTGCACCGGCTCGTCGATCATGCCGCAGAAGCGCAATCCGGACGTGGCCGAGCTGGCGCGCGGCAAGAGCGGGCGCGTGGTGGGGCACCTGATGGGGCTGCTGACGCTGATGAAGGGCCAGCCGCTGACCTACAACAAGGACAACCAGGAGGACAAGGAGCCCTTGTTCGACACGGTGGACACGGTGCGCGACACGCTGCGCATCATGGCCGAGATGGTGGCCGGCATCGTCGTGAAGCCCGAAGCGATGGAGCGCGCGGCGCTGAAGGGCTATGCGACGGCGACCGACCTGGCGGACTACCTGGTGAAGAAGGGGCTGCCGTTCCGCGATGCGCACGAGGTGGTGGCGCATGCGGTGAAGTTCGCTCTGAGCGAGCAGCGCGACCTGAGCGACCTGCCGCTGGACGTGCTGCAGGGCTTCCATGCGGCGATCGGCGAGGATGTGTACGAGGTGCTGACGCTGCGCGGGTCGCTGAATGCGCGCAACGTGCTGGGCGGCACCGCGCCGGACCAGGTGCGGGCGCAGTTGGCTCGCCACCGCAAGCGACTGGGGTGACGTAGCCCGGATGCCAATCCGGGGTTCGGCTTCGGCTTCGGCGCAAGCAAAGGCGCGGGAGGGCAGGCTGGGGCTCGCCGGATGGAGCGGTCATCGCCCCGGGGGGCGATGACTGCCCTGCGCTGCCTGCCTTCAAGGCCCGTCGCCGAAACTCCCGCCGCTCGCTTCGCTCGCTGTGGTCAAACAGTCGGCGACAGTCAGTTCACGATCGCGCTTCGCGCGGGGCCTTGAAGGCAGACAGCTCCGGCGCCCCACCCTGATTGGCGCGCCCCAGCCTGTCCTCCCGCGCCTTTGCCGAACCTGTGGTTTTGTGCGGAGATCCCGGATTGGCATCCGGGCTACCCAGTGTTCGTAGCCCGGATGCCAATCCGGGGTTCGTCGGTCAAATCAGAGCCCTGCGGCGAGAAAGATCAGCCCCGGCCGACAAATGGCATCTGCGTCGCCATCACCGTCATCGTGAGCACGTTGGCCTCGAGCGGCAGGCTCGCCATGTGCAACAGCGCATTCGCCACGTGCTGAACATCCATCCTCGGCTCCACCATCGTGCTGCCGTTGGCCTGCGGCACGCCGCGCGCCATGCGCTCGGTCATGTCGGTCGCGGCATTGCCGATGTCGATCTGGCCGACCGCGATGTTGAACGGCCGGCCGTCCAGCGAACTCGCCTTCGTCAGCCCGGTGATCGCATGCTTGGTCGCCGTGTACGGCGCCGAGAACGGCCGCGGCGCATGGGCCGAGATCGAACCGTTGTTGACGATGCGCCCGCCCTGCGGCGACTGCGCCTTCATCATCCGGAAGGCCTCCTGCGTGCACAGGAAGGCGCCGGTCAGGTTGACGTCGACCACCGCCTTCCATTGCTCGTACGTCAGGTCCTCGAGCGGCACCGCCGGCGTGCCCGACCCGGCGTTGTTGAACAGCAGGTCGAGGCGGCCGAAACGCTCGCGCGTCGCGGCGAACAAGGCCTTCACCGACCCCGGGTCGCCCACGTCGGTCGGCACGGCCAGCGCCTGCGCCACCAGGCCCCCCGCCTCGGCCAGCGTCTGCTGCAGCGGCTCGGCGCGGCGGCCGGCCAGCACCACGCCGTAGCCGGCGCGCAGCAGCGCCAGCGCACAGGCGCGGCCGATGCCGGTGCCGGCACCGGTGACGAGGGCGATCTTCGATGGGACGGTCATGGCGTGCTCCCGGGTTCGTCCGATGGCAGCTCGAAGCTGTCCGTGAACGTGAAGTACAAGGATCCGTAGAAGGCCGACGCGAACATCAACCACACCGGCAGCACGACCAGGTTGGCCAGCGCGGCCTGGCCGAGCAGCGCCAGCAGCAGGCCGATCACCGTCCAGACCACGAACACCGCACCGAACCACGTCAGCGTGTAGACCGCGAACGCGCCGCGGTTCTGCCAGCAGGCCACGCCGCTGAAGAACAGCGCCTTCGAGGCCTTCATGCCGCCCCAGTACACCAGCGCCGGCGCATGCCAGAAGACCAGGCTCAGCACCGAGAACAGCAGCATCGGGGTCAACAGGCCGAACTGCAGGGCCGGATCGGCCAGCTGCGCATTGACTGCATCGGGCGTCGCGTTGCCGCTGTACAGCAGCTGCTGCAGCGCCAGCATGCGCGTGCCGCCGATCGAATAGGCCAGCAGCAGGATCAGCAAGGCCACCACGCCGTAGGACGCACACAGCCACAGCAGCGCGCGGCGGCGCGGCGTCTCGGTGCGCAAGGGCAGCAGGAAGACCGTCGGCAGCGGGAACCGCCCCTGCATCGTCAGCTGCGTGGCGAGCATGAAGCCCAGCGACACCAGCGGGAACAGGCCGAGCGAGACCAGGCCGCCGAGCCACGGGACCAGCGCCAGCACGAACGAGAAGAACAGGAAGCAGGCGAGCAGGCCGGTGAAGGCCAGCGGCCGCACCGCGAAGGCGCCGAAACCCTGGCGCACCCACAGGGCGCCGCGGCGGGCGGGAACGTGTCGAAACTTCATCAGATCATCGCGGGGTGCCAGGCGTTCTCGACACGCTGGCGCAGCACGCGCTCGAAGTGGGTGGGGTCGTGGGCCGTCAGCACCGCGGCATCGCGCGGCAGGTGCAGGTCCCACAGGCGGGAGATCCAGAAACGCAGCGCGGCGGCGCGCAGCAACGCCGGCATCAGGCGGCGCTCGCTGGAGCCGAGCGGGCGCACCGCGTTGTAGGCCTCGACGAAGGCCAGCGCCCGGTCCTCGGCCAGCCGGCCGGTGTCCAGGTCGATGCACCAATCGTTCAGGCACACCGCGATGTCGAACAGCAGCGCGTCGACGCCGGCGAAATAGAAGTCGAAGAAGCCGGTCAGCGCATGCCCCTCGAACATCACGTTGTCGCGGAACAGGTCGGCGTGGATCGGGCCGCGCGGCAATGCCGCGTAAGCGGGCGAGGCGGCGACCTGCTGCTGGAAGGCCAGCTCGGCCTCGATCAGCGCGCGCTGCTCATCGGTCAGGAAGGGCAGCACCACCGGCACCGTCTCGGTCCACCACGCGAGGCCGCGCAGGTTGGGCTGCTCGCGCGGGTAGTCGGCACCGGCCAGGTGCATCTGCGCGAGCGCCGCACCGACGCTGCGGCAGTGCAGCTCGTCGGGCGCCAGCTGGTGGCTGCCGCGCAGGCGATCGACCACGGCCACCGGCTTGCCGGCCAGCTGGTGCAGGATCTCGCCGGATGCGTCGGCCTGCGGCTCGGGCACCGTGATGCCATGGCGCGCCAGGTGCTTCATCAGGTGCAGGTAGAACGGCAGCTGCTCGAAGCCGAGGCGCTCGAACACCGTCAGCACGTAGCGCCCCTGCGTGGTGTCGGCGAAGTAGTTGGTGTTCTCGATGCCGGAGGCGATGCCCTTCAGCGCGGTGAGTTCGCCGATCTGCAAACGGGCGACCAGCGCGGCGGCGTCGTCGAACGGGATCTCGGTGAAGACAGCCATCGGCCCGCTCAGAACGTCATGACCTGCCAGACGCGCTGGCCGGCGACGCCGCGCGAGCCGTTGGGCGCCTGCGGCACGCCCTTGGCGGCGTTGTCCGGCAGGATCTCGTAGCTGCCCTTCAGCGGGCCCTTGGTCTTGACGAGGATGCGCTTGGTCTCGCCGCGCACGCGCAGCTCTTCGATGCGCGAGCCTTCGTCTTCATGGACGATCTGGTCGACGTGCGGTTCGCCGGTGTCGAAGTTCTCGACCGGGGCGGGGATGGGCGCCGGCACCGGCAGCGGTTCGGCGTGCAGGGCCAGGGAGGCGGACGACAACAAGGCCAGGCAGGCCAGCGCGGGCAACAGCTTCATGGGGCGCATTGTAGGCAGGGGCTGGCGGCTGTCGCCGCCGCCCCGGCATCCCCCTGCCGCCGGCGCCTGCAGGTGCCGGGTTTCCGTGGGAACCAGCCACCCGCCGTTGTTGCGCCCGTCGGCGTACGTCACGGGCGCGGCCGTGCCGGATCAGTCGGGCCGCAGCCGCAGGAAGCTCGCAAACCGCGGCAAGCCGCTCTCGTGAAACCCGTTGAAGCGATAGGTCACGATCGCCCCGATCGGCGGCGGGTGGCGGCGGTCCTCGTCCTTCAGTCCGCTGCCCAGCCGGAAGCGCCGGCCGTCGGGCCGCTCGACCCACAGTGCGCCGATCTGGCCGCGGTACTTGCCGTCACCCGGCACATGGCCCACCACGCGCGCCTCGGCATCGTCGTGCGCCTTCAGCTTCAGCAGCGCATCGCTGCGCTCGCGCCGGTAGGCCGCATCGCCTCGGCGCAGCACCAGCCCCTCGCCGCCCGCGGCCAGCGTGCGCTGCAGCAGCACCTGCAGCCCGGCCTCGTCGGCCACGCGTTCCTGCGCGACGCCTTCGACCCACGGGCGGTCCAGCGCGGGCACCACCACCTGCAGCAGGCGCAGGCGCTGCTCGAACGTCCCTGGCGCGTCGGGCAGGTCGAACACCATGTAGCGCAGCCGCCGCCACGCGGCCTCGCCGCGCGCATCGCCGACAATGGCCGACGCGGCGGCACTGAAGCGGCCCCGGCCGGCCCACAGCTCGCCATCCATGGCGTGCCGAGGCCAGCCGGCGGTGAACCAGGCTGGCGCCTGGATCTCGCGGCCGTGCCGCGTCCACAGCCGCTCGCCGTCCCAGTAGGCACGCACACCGTCGTACTTCTCGCTGACCCAGTGCAGCCGGGGGTCGAAGCTGCCGGCCCGGTACGGCTGCGCCAGCATCACCGACGGCGGGCCCGCGGCCTCGGCTTGCGCACGCGGCAACCACGGCGTGCAGGCGTTCAACGAGATCACCAGCGCGGTGAATGCAAGAGGCGTCTTCATGTGTTGTTCTCCCAAGGGAAGCCGCCGGTATACGCGCGCATCGTGCAGACAATGTGCAGGCGGCGCCGCGGCGCGACGGCCGCCGCCTTCCGCCACAATCGCCGGATGGACGACACCTCCCCCGCCGAGCCCGGCACCCTGCTGCTGGTCGACGGCTCCAGCTACCTCTACCGCGCCTACCACGCGCTGCCCGACCTGCGCAGCGCCGAAGGCTTCCCGACTGGCGCGCTGCACGGCATGGTCGCGATGCTCAAGCGCGCGCTGATCGACGTGAAGGCCGAGCACGCGGCCTGCGTCTTCGATGCCAAGGGCAAGACCTTCCGCGACGACTGGTACCCCGAGTACAAGGCCCAGCGCGCGCCGATGCCCGAGCCGCTGGTGCAGCAGATCGAGCCGATCCACGAGGTGGTCAAGCTGCTCGGCTGGCCGGTGCTGATGGTGCCCGGCGTCGAGGCCGACGACGTGATCGGCACGCTGGCCCGCGTGGCGGCCGGACGCGGCCAGCGCGTCGTGATCTCCACCGGCGACAAGGACCTGGCGCAACTCGTCAACGAGCACGTCACGCTGATCAACACCATGAGCAGCGAGAAGCTCGACGTGGCCGGCGTGATGGCCAAGTTCGGCGTGCCGCCCGAGCGCATCGTCGACTACCTGACGCTGATGGGCGACACGGTCGACAACGTGCCGGGCGTCGAGAAGGTCGGCCCGAAGACCGCCGCGAAGTGGATCGCCGAGTACGGCTCGCTGCAGGGCGTGATGGACGCCGCCGCCGGCATCAAGGGCGTGGCCGGCGAGAACCTGCGCAAGGCGCTCGACTGGCTGCCCACCGGCCGCAAGCTGGTGACGGTGCGCGACGACTGCGACCTGGCCGAACACCTGGCCGGCTGGCCGTCGCTGGACCGGCTGGCGCTGCAGCCGGTCGACACCGCGGCACTGCTCGACTTCTACGGCCGCTACGGCTTCAAGAGCTGGAAGCGCGAGTTGGAATCGGCCGTGGCGCCCGCCCCGGCCGCCCCCACCAAGCCGGCCAAGGTCGCCAAGCCGGCCGACGGCTCGACGGCGGACATGTTCGGCGACAGCGCGCCCGAGGCCGAACCCGCGGCACCGCAGGAGCCCGCCTCGGAAGGCCGCTACGACACCATCACCAGCTTCGAAGCGCTGGACGCCTGGATCGCGCGCCTGAGGACCGCCCCGCTGGTCGCGCTGGACACCGAGACCGACTCGCTGGACCCGATGCGCGCCGAGCTGGTCGGCATCTCGTTCGCGGTGCAGCCCGGCGAGGCGGCCTACGTGCCGCTGCGCCACAGCTATGCCGGCGCGCCCGAGCAGTTGCCGGTGGCCGAGGTGCTGGCCCGGCTGCGGCTGTGGCTGGAGGACGCCGCGGCCCCCAAGCTGGGCCAGAACATCAAGTACGACATCCACGTGCTGCAGAACGCCGGCGTGATGGTGCGCGGCTACGTGCACGACACGCTGCTGCAGAGCTACGTGCTCGAGGCGCACAAGCCGCACAGCCTGGAGAGCCTGGCCGAGCGCCACCTGGGCCGGCGCGGGCTCAGCTACGAAGATCTGTGCGGCAAGGGCGCGCACCAGATCCCGTTCGCGCAGGTCGACGTCGAGCGGGCGTCGCGCTACTCGGGCGAGGACAGCGAGATGACGCTGCAGGTGCACCAGGCGCTGTGGCCGCAGGTGCAGGCCGACGCCGGGCTGCTGCGCGTGTACCGCGACATCGAGATGCCGACCGCCATCGTGCTGCAGCAGATCGAGCGCAACGGCGTGCTGATCGACGGCCCGGTGCTGTCGGCGCAGAGCCAGCAGCTGGGCGAGCGCATGCTGGCGCTCGAGAAAGAGGCGCACGAGCTGGCCGGCCAGCCGTTCAACATGGGCTCGCCGAAGCAGATCGGCGAGATCCTGTTCAACAAGCTGGGCCTGCCGGTGGTCAAGAAGACCGCGAGCGGCGCGCCCAGCACCGACGAAGAGGTGCTGGACAAGCTGGCTGAGGACTACCCGCTGCCGGCCAAGCTGCTGGAGCACCGCAGCCTGGCGAAGCTGAAGGGCACCTACACCGACAAGCTGCCGCTGATGGTGAACCCCGGCACGCACCGGGTGCACACCAACTATGCGCAGGCGGTGGCCGTGACGGGGCGGCTCGCGAGCACCGACCCGAACCTGCAGAACATCCCGATCCGCACGCCCGAAGGCCGGCGCGTGCGCGAGGCCTTCGTCGCGCCGCCCGGGCACGTGATCCTGAGCGCCGACTACTCGCAGATCGAGCTGCGCATCATGGCCGACATCAGCGGCGACGAGAGCCTGCTGAAGGCCTTCGCCGACGGCATGGACGTGCACCGCGCGACCGCGGCCGAGGTGTTCGGCATCGAGCCGGCGGCGGTCAGCAGCGAGCAGCGGCGCTACGCGAAGACGATCAACTTCGGCCTGATCTACGGCATGGGCGCGTTCGGGCTGGCGTCCAGCCTGGGCATCGAGCGCAGCGCGGCCACCAGCTACATCGAGCGCTACTTCGCGCGCTATCCGAGCGTGAAGCGCTACATGGACGAGACGCGCGCGTCGGCCAAGGACAAGGGCTACGTCGAGACGCTGTTCGGCCGGCGCATCTACCTGCCCGAGATCAACGGCGGCAACGGCCCGCGGCGCAGCGGCGCCGAGCGGCAGGCCATCAACGCGCCGATGCAGGGCACGGCAGCCGACCTGATCAAGCTGGCGATGATCGCGGTGCAGAAGGCGCTGCTCGGGCAGCAGCGGGCGACGAAGATGGTGATGCAGGTGCACGACGAGCTGGTGCTCGAGGTGCCCGAGGCCGAGCTGGACTGGGCCAAGGCGGAAGTGCCGAAGCTGATGGCGGGGGTGGCGCAGCTCAAGGTGCCGCTGGTGGCCGAGGTCGGCATCGGGCGGAACTGGGACCAGGCGCATTGAGGCTCGAACAAGATGATCCCCATTCTGATTTGCGCGTACAAGCCGCGCTACCTCGAACTCGTGCTGAAGTGGCTGCGCTCCATCGATGCTGCTCGGGACTACAGGATCTTTGCGTGGGACAACGGCGGCGCAGGACCGATCCTCAGGCAGGCGGGCCTCGAATGGCATTGCGTGCGCGACGAGGCCACGCAGGAGCCGGTCAACGTCGGCAAGGCGCTGGCGATGCGCCACCTCTTCGACATCGTCAACGAGGCCATGCCGGACACCGATTGCTACGTCTGCATGGACGATGACATCATCGTCGACCGCGCTCATCTCGCCGCGCTCGTCGCGGCGGCGCGGCGCCCGGGCATGGGGATGATCGCGCCACGCTTCCATCCCTTCAATTCGGTCGTCCCGGAGGGCGGGACGGTGACGCATTTCGACCCCTGTCCGCGCTGCCCCGGGCCCGGGTTCACGGCGTTCGGGCAGGCTTGTGCGGCCTGTGGCGGGACGGGGAAAGACCCCAAGGGCCTGCGCCTGCGGACCTACCCGGTGGAGGACCGCACCGTGCGCAAGAAGGGGAAGGTGGCCGGCGGCCTGTTTGCGCTGTCGAAAGCTGCCGTCCAGAAGCTGCCGTGGACACCCCACCCCTACCCGATCCTGGTGGGCGCGGACCAGAAGCCGGCCGTCTACTGGACCGAGGACGCGACACTGGACCACGGCTTGACGGTTGCCGGCCTGATGAACGGGTACCTGGAAGGCGACGAACATGTCCCGGTGATCCATCTGCCGGAACTGGATCCGGCCTACATGCGGTGGAAGCTGGAGGCACGGGATCGACCCATGACGTCGAGGTTCGTCCCGGATGCCCATCCGGACACGGCCAGCAGGCCTTCCCCTGAATTGAGGACGACGCAGCGGTAGGTGCGGCGCACAGTCACGGGCATCAAGGACCACTTCGATGCACCCGGGAGGCGTCGATGAAAACCGCCCTGCCTCTACCTGTATCCGACACGCTGCTGCGCCATCGCGAAGACCGGCGACCCGTCGCCTTCCTGCTGGGCTTCGTGCTGTACCAGTTCCTGGTGTTCGCACTGGCGCCCACGGTCGGGATCGCCCTCTTGCTCGTCGCCATGCCGCATGCGTTGCTGCACGTGGCGCTGATGAACGTCCTGCACTTCTCGACGCACAACCCGCTGTTTCGCGGCCGGCGCATCGAGTTTGCCTTCTGCGTGATCGGCTCATTGGCGCTCGGGTTCACGCGCCAGTGCTTTCGCTTCGACCACCTGGCCCACCACCGTCACTACCTGGATCCGGCCTTGGACACCAACGTGCAGGTCGAGACCGGCCCGCTGCGCCGGCAACGCTATGCGCTGAATCACCTGCTGTCGGTCTATCCGCGCACCTGGCGCATGGCGCGACAGGCCGGCGGGCGCGAATGGTTCGAGTACCGCGCCGAAATGGCGGCCGTGCTGGCGATCGTGATGGTGCTGGCGCTGGCCCGGCCCAGCGTCGCACTGGCGGTGTTCGTCGTGCCGATGGCCTACAACATCTTCGCGGTGTACTACTGGAGCCACCACCAGCACGCCGGCCTGCATTCCACCGATCCGCTGACCGCATCGCGCACCTACGAGAACCGCTGGTTCAACTGGATCTCGTTCAACGTGGGCTACCACGCGGCGCACCACTACCGTCCGGGGCTGCACTGGTCGAAGCTGCCGGCGCTGCATGCCTCGCTGCGCGGGCGCATTCCCGACGAGCTGGTGCTGCCGTCGATTCCCTGGTTTGCTTCCGAGTACCGGCGTTCCCGGATCGGCATCCGGGCTACGAAACGCTCGTAGCCCGGATGCCGAGGGATCAGCCGAGTTCCGGCAGGCCCGTCAGGTAGCCGACCGCCGCACCGAAGCGGTCCTTGTAGTTCGCGCGCACCAGCGGGTCCAGCGCGGCCTTCACGCCTTCATGGATGCCCAGCCATTCACCGGCATGCTGGAAGTTGCTCATGATGTACGTCCAGCCGTTGATGTCGTCGACCGCATGCAGCCCGGTCGATTCGCCACCCGAGGGCACCGACAACAGGCGCGACAGCTTCTTCGTGTCGACGTTGTAGGCCCACAGGAAGTTGTTGACGTGCGTGGCGCTGTCCTCGCCGATGAACAGCGTGCGCATCTTCTCGGAGAACTTGATGTTGTCCGGATTGCCGATCTTGTCGGGGTTGGACAGGTTGCCCAGGCCGTCGGCCGCGATGTCCTCGCCGACCAGCAGCGCCTTGGTCTGCACCGGCACCCATTCGCTGTCGATCGCGGCGCCGTCGGTGTCCTTCTGGGCGCCGGCCAGCGTGTGGGCCATGATGCCGCCGGCCACCAGCTTCTTGTCCAGGCTCACGTTCATCTCGGCGCGCCACGACGCATCGTTCTTCACCATCGACGCCTGCATGTTCTGCAGTGCCGAGTAGGCGATCTTGTCCTTGGCGTTGACGGTCGTGCCTTCCATCTTCGTGAAGGCCATGCTCGCGCCCTTCAGGTTGGCATAGCGGTGCGTCTCCAGGAAAGCTGCGGCCTTCTCCATTCCCGGCACCAGCTTGACCCAGTTGGCCTTGCCGTCGCAGAAGATCTTGGTGTAGCTCGTGTCGGCCGGGTCGGTCTTGCTGACGGCGATGATGTCGCTCGCCTTCAGCGTGTTCGCGAGCAGCTCGATCTCGGCACTGGTGGCGTGGCCGAGCTTGATCCAGGTCAGCGGCGCGCCGGCGGCGGCCGGGTCGATCGAGAAGCCGGCGCCGACCTTGGCGACATACAGCGTGCCGGCCGACAGGTCCTTCGCCTTGTCGGCGACGAACATGAAGAAGCCGCCGTTGGTGTAGTCGTCACCCATCAGCGCGGTGCGCTGGTCGGGCATCACCTGGATCAGCTCGTGCGAGATGCGGCCCAGGCAGTAGTGCTTCTTGATGGTGCCGGTGCCGTCCGGGTTCACGGTCACTTCCGGCAGGTGGCCGTAGTGGTAGGGCTTGGCCGTCGTCTCGTCGCCGAAGGTGTTCTTGCTGTAGGCCTTGAACTGCGTGTTGGTGTCGATGAAGGCCGCGTCCGGCTCGTACTCTTCGCTCGACAGGTGGGTGCCCCACGGCGAGATGCTCGCGCCGCAGGTGATCCACAGGCCGTGCGCCGACGAGGTGTCGACGTTGTGGTATTTCACCAGGCTCAGCTTGCCGGTGGCCTGGTCCTGGTCCAGCGTCAGCACGGCGATCGGCGACGGCAGCGTGCCGTAGGTGTCGGCCAGCGCCTGGTTGCGCGTCATGTACTCGAACTGCACGACGGCGAACACGGCCTTGCCCTTGATGCCGGCGACGGTGGGGTTGGCCACCGTCAGCAGCGAGCTGCCGTCCGGCGCGTCGGAGAAGAACTGGCGTTCCTTGCCGGCCACCGAGGTGTCGATGATCGGCTGCCCGGCCGCGTTCACGTAGCCACCGGCGAGGATGGTGCCGCCCTTGCCGTCCGGCACCATGTCGCCGGTCATGAAGAAGGGCTCGTACTTGAGCGCGAAGGTCTGGGTGCTGCCATCGCTGTACTTGGCGACCAGCTTGGAGCCGACGCTCGTCGTCGCCATCGCAGCGGCTTCGGCCAGCTTCGGGGCTTCCATCGCGGTGAACTCGACCGAGGTCACGGTGGCGGCCGGCGCCGGTGCCGGGTCGTCATCGCTGCCGCCACAGGCGCTCAGCAGGCCGGCGAAGGCGGCGGAACTCGTCATCGGCAGCAGCGGGGCTCCGGACAACAGCTTGAGGAGACGGCGGCGCGCGTCGACGGTTTGGTGGCTCATCTGGCTTCCTTGAGAGTGGAAAGAAGGTCACGTCACCGCGCATGGCGGAGCGTGACCGGATGTGTCTTTGGCGTGCGGCAGGTTAAGCAGGGCCCATGAAGCCGCGGTGACACCGAGATGACTGTTCGATGACGGCTCGAAACACCTTGCCGGGGGGCCCGGTCGGGGTGTGGCGCGCTTGCGTTCATACTGTCGCCCGACCCACCCAACACGGAGCAGCCCCTGCATGAGCAAGATCCACTTCATCGGCGGTGAAAAAGGCGGTGTCGGCAAATCGCTGATGGCCCGCGTGCTGGCGCAGTACCTGATCGACCGCCAGATGCCGTTCCTGGGGTTCGACACCGACCGTTCGCACGGTGCGCTGATGCGCTTCTATGCCGGCTATGCCTCACCGGTGCTGGTGGACCGCTACGAGGCGCTGGACGCGATCGTCGAGGCGGCCGTCGACCAGCCCGACCGCCGCGTGCTGGTCGACCTGGCGGCGCAGACGCACGACCCGCTGGTGCGCTGGATGGACGAATCGGGCGTGCTGAACCTGCTGGACGAGACGAACTCGCAGGTCTATTACTGGCACGTGATGGACGCCGGCAAGGACTCGGTGGACCTGCTGAAGAAGCTGCTCGACCGCTTCGGCCCGAGCTTCAAGTACGTGCTGGTGCGCAACCACATCCGCGGCAGCGACTTCTCGGTGCTGGAGCAATCGGGCGAGCAGGCGCGCGCGCTGTCCTTCGGCGCCAAGGTGGTCACGATGCGCAAGCTGCACGACACGGTGATCCAGAAGATCGATGCGGCGAGCATCAGCTTCTGGAATGCGCGCGAAGGCGATGGCGACACCACCCTGGGCCTGATGGACCGTCAGCGCCTGAAGATGTGGCTGCGCGACATGTACCGCGAAGTGGACGACGTCGAAGTGTGAAACGGCCCCCGAGGGGCGCCACGCCAGGGGCCCGGCGGAGCCAGTTCCCCGGCGCGTTGCTTGATCGGTCGCGCGCTGCGCTTGCTCTGACGCCTTGTGGTGCGGTCCCGGATTGGCATCCGGGCTACGAATACGGGGTAGCCCGGATGCCAATCCGGGGTGCATGCACAGAACCGCTGGTTCGGCAAAGGCGCGGGCGGGCAGGCTGGGGCGCGCCAATCAGGATGGGGCGCCGGAGCTGGCTGCTTTGAGGGCCCGCGCGCGCCAGCGCGCTTCGTGGACTGACTGTCGCCGACTGTTTGACCACAGCGAGCGCAGCGAGCGGCGGGAGTTTCGGCGACGGGCCTTCAAAGCAGGCAGCGCAGGGCAGTCGACGCGCCCCCAGGCGCGGCGACCGCTCCATCCGGCGCGCCCCAGCCTGCCCGCCCGCGACTTTGCCCGCGCCAGTGCAGAAATTATTTCGTGCCCTTGATCGCCGCCTGGCCGATCTTGAAGAACACATCGGTGTTGTCCATCACGCCGCTGAACAGCGAGGCCCCGCGGCCCAGTGCCGACAGCGGGATGTCGGTCGCGGTGTGCACCGCCTGGTCGCCCGGCACCTGCCCCGTGACCAGGAAGCCCTGGCCCTGGTTGCGCACGTTCGGATTGGCCGGGTAGCCGCTCTGCGGCGCCTGGCCGACGAAAGGCTGCTGGGAATCCTGCGTCGGCGTCGCATTGGCCAGCCAGCTCTCGTACCGGTCCGCATTGGCGCCATAGCCGATCAGCATCTTGTAGTCGACGTCGGTGCTCTGCGGGTAGCCGTCGGCGGCGATCGTGTACTTCGGGAACTTCGCCGCCTGGTACACGCCGACCACCGGGTCGCGCAGCGTCGCGGCCGTCGGGGCGCTGGCTGCCTCCGCCGGCGCGGCGGCCGCGCGGATCGCGGCGATCGGCTTGGTCGACGCGCCGATGATCGCCGCGCCCGAACATTCATGGTCGGCCGTCACGATGACCAGCGTGTCCGGGTGCTTCGCCGCGAAGTCCTTCGCCACCTGCACCGCGCGGTCGAACTCGATCACCTCCAGCAGCCAGCGGTCGGTGTCCATCAAATGCGCCTGCTTGTCGATCGACGCCCCCTCGATCAGCGCGACGAAGCCGTTCTTCTGCTTCGCCAGCACCTTCAGCGCCGCATCGGCCATCTCGTCGAGCATCGGCTGGTCGGGGAAGCCGTAGTCGTCGACGATGGTCGAGACGCCGCGGCGCTTGTTGATCTTGTCGAACGCGACGTTCATGTTCGAGTACGCGAACAGGCCCAACAGCTTGTCGGCGCTGCCGGCGGCCGCCAGGCCGGCACGGTCCGGCGCGTAGGCGAAGCCGGCCCCTTGAAAGTCGGCGATCAGGTCGCGCGCCGGATCCTTCGCACCCTTGGCGGCACCCCAGCCGGTGACGACGTCGGACGGCAGCACGTAGTCGGTCTTCGCGTCGCGCTGCGAGCCGTTCACCGCCTGGCCGTTGCGCGAGCCGTCGGCCTTCAGCGCATCGCCGTTCGGCAGGAACCACTTGCGCCCGCCGCCCATCAGCACCGTCAGGCCGCTCAGGTTGCGGTCGTCCAGGAACTGGTCGACGATGCCGGTGCCGTTGCCGCGGTTCGAGGTGTGCACCGCGTTCGCCGCCGGCGTCGCATCGAACACGTCGGCCGTGGTCACCACGCCCAGCGCCTTGCCCTGCGTGCGGTGCAGGTACTCCGACAGGTATTCGACGCGCGGGTTGTCGAACGCGTCGGCGGTGTCGTCGGGGAACACGCCTTCCTGGTTGTTGGCCGCCTTGTTGCCGGTCACGTAGTTCGACATGCCGGGCGACGAATCGGTGACGATGGCATCGAGCGACGAGGTCATCACCATGCCGGTGTTCGGGAAGGTGTCCATCGCCAGCGGCGACTGCGCCTTGCCCTGCGCATAGCCCTTGGCCATGATGCGCGCCGCGGTGCGGTGCGCCGCGCCCATGCCGTCGCCGAGCAGGATGATGATGTTCTTCGCCTTGCGGCCGGCACCGGTGAGGGCAACGACCTCGAAGTTGCCGGTCGCGCTGACGCGCTGGCCGTCGCTTTGCGTCGCGTTGACCGTCAGCTTGTGGATGCCGGGCCGGGCGTTCGAGTAGGCGCGCTGCGACACCACCGCGGCGTTGGTGCCGGCCGGCAGGCTCAGCCCCGTCGTCACGACGCTGGTGACGCCGGTGGACGGTTTCAGCGCGACGCCGTCGACCACGAACTCGAAGGACGACAGCGTGGTGCCGGCATCCAGCCGCACGGTGGCCTGCAGGTCGAAACGCTGGCCGGGCAGGAAGCGCGCGATCACCGGCGGGTTCGGGTTGTTCGACGCGAACAGCTCGCTGGGCGGCACCAGGCGGGTCACGCCCGGGGCGGCATGGGCCGAGGCGGCGGCCAGCAGGGCGCCGGCCAGCAGCAGTTGAACGGGGCGGGTCATTTCGAGGTCTCCAGGACTGCAGATGCGGATTCGGGGGGCGCGACCAGGCGCTGCGACGCGTCGGCGTCGAGCAGCAGGCGAACGAACGAGATGCGGCCATCGGCCTCGGGCTTCGCGCCAACCTGCAGCGTGCCGCTGACGGCGACGAGGCCGGGGCGATACGGCACGGCCCGCGCGGCCAGCGGGTCGGCCAGGTGGACGTAGAGCGTGGCGGCCGGCAGGTCGTCGGCGAAGCTTTCGTCCTCGTCGCCCAGCGACACCGGCAGCGGCGTCAACAGAGCGATGCCGGGCGCCGCGAAGGCGCCATCCTGGTGCGCGATGTAGCCGGTGATGCGAACGGGCTGCCCGTCCAGCGACAGCAGGCGCTCGCTCGGCGCCAAGCCGCGCGGGCCGATGGGCAGCTTGAAGAAGTCGCGGAATTTCAGGTCCGCCACGGGCTCGGCATGGGCCGCGACGGACCCAAGCAGCGTGGCTGCGCACAGCCACGCTTTCCAACGACGACGCATGGGTCTCCCTCCAACAGCTCCCCGAGCAAGGCGGATGATCGCGCAGGCAGATGACAGGCGCATGAAGGACGATCCCCGGATTGGCATCCGGGGCCGTTGGTCAATTCACTGGCGTCAGCTTGGCCACCGACAGCGCCAGCCACTTCATCCCATGCCGCCCGAAGTTGATCTGCGCCCGCGCGTCGTCCCCCGCCCCTTCGAGCGTCACGATGACGCCTTCGCCGAACTTGTTGTGGAACACGCTCTGCCCGGTGCGCAGCCCATGGCTGGACGTCGTCTTCGGCCCGCCCGGCTGCACCACCGACGACGCACGCGGCTCGACCCGCCCGGCGCCGACGATCGAGTTCAGCCCCGAGCCGCGCGCCCAGGCCGACTGGTACTCGCGCGCAAAGCCCGAGCCGAAGCCCTGGTTGCGCGGCGTGATCCATTTCAGCGCCGCCTCCGGCAGCTCGTCGAAGAAGCGGCTCTTCACGTTGTAGCGGGTCTGCCCGTGCAGCATGCGGGTCTGGCTGAAGCTCAGGTACAGCCGCTTGCGCGCCCGCGTGATCGCCACGTACATCAGGCGCCGCTCCTCTTCCAGCCCGTCCAGGCCGGACACGCTGTTCTCGTGCGGGAACAGCCCTTCCTCCAGCCCGGTGATGAAGACCGCGTCGAACTCCAGCCCCTTGGCCGAGTGCACCGTCATCAGCTGCAGCGCATCCTGCCCGGCCTGCGCCTGGTTGTCGCCCGCCTCCAGCGACGCATGCGTCAGGAAGGCGGCCAGCGGCGACATGATCTCGCCGGTCTCGGCATCGGGCGTCTGCTCCAGCGCGGCGATCGTTTCGGCGCCGCCGTGCTCGTCCACCGGCAGCGCCACCGCGTTCTTGCCGAAGCCCTCCTGCGTGACGAAGGCCTCGGCGGCGTTGACCAGTTCCTCCAGGTTCTCCAGCCGGTCCTTGCCTTCCTTGTCGGCCTTGTAGAAGTCGACCAGGCCGGACGCATGCAGCATGTGCTCGATGATCTCGCGCAGCGTCTGGCCGCGCGTCGCCTCGCGCATCGCATCGACCAGCGCGACGAAGGCCTGCAGGTTGCCACCCGCCTTGCCGCTGAGCGCGCCGACGCTCTGGTACAGGCTGCGCCCGCTGTGGCGCGCCGCATCCTGCAGCTG
The DNA here is from genome assembly GCF_056404395.1 of Rhizobacter sp. P2_D12. Classification (NCBI taxonomy): domain Bacteria; kingdom Pseudomonadati; phylum Pseudomonadota; class Betaproteobacteria; order Burkholderiales; family Sphaerotilaceae; genus Rhizobacter; species Rhizobacter sp. P2_D12. Next base: position 19,096 of record NZ_JBFUEB010000066.1, read on the forward strand.
CTCGATCGAGCGCGCGCCGATGCCGCGCGTCGGGAAATTGACGACGCGCAGGAAGCTGGTGTCGTCGTTCGCGTTCTCGACCAGCCGCAGGTAGCTCAGCGCGTGCTTCACTTCGGCACGCTCGAAGAAGCGCAGGCCGCCATACACCTTGTACGGGATGCCGGCGTTGAACAGCGCGCTCTCGATCACCCGGCTCTGCGCATTGCTGCGGTACAGCACCGCGATGTCGCGGCGCGCGATGCCGTCGCGGTGCAGCTGCTGCGCCTCCTCGACGAACCACTGTGCCTCGCCGAAGTCGCTGGTGGCCTCGTAGACCCGCACCGGCTCGCCCGGGCCGGCCTCGGTGCGCAGGTTCTTGCCCAGGCGCCGCGAGTTGCGCGAGATCAGCTCGTTCGCCGCATCGAGGATGTTGCCGAACGAGCGGTAGTTGCGCTCCAGCTTGATCACGTTCTGCACCCGGAACTCGCGCTCGAAGTCGGCCATGTTGCCGACCTGCGCACCGCGGAACGCGTAGATGCTCTGGTCGTCGTCGCCGACCGCCAGCACCGCGGTGTCGGGCCCGGCGAACACCTTCAGCCAGGCGTACTGCAGCCGGTTGGTGTCCTGGAATTCGTCGACCAGGATGTGGCGGAAGCGCCGCTGGTAGTGCTCGCGCAGCGCGGTGTTGTCGCGCATCAGTTCGTAGGTGCGCAGCATCAGCTCGGCGAAATCGACCACGCCCTCGCGCTGGCACTGCGCTTCATAGGCTTCGTACACCTTCACCAGCGTGCGCGACTGCTCGTCGCGCTGCTCGACATCCTTCGGGCGCAGCCCGTCCTCCTTGCTGCCGGCGATGAACCAGGTCACCTGCTTCGGCACGAAGCGCTCTTCATCCAGGTTCATCGCCTTGATGACGCGCTTGACGGCCGACAGCTGGTCGGCCGAATCGAGGATCTGGAAGCCCTGCGGCAGCCCGGCCAGCTTCCAGTGCGCGCGCAGGAAGCGGTTGCACAGCCCGTGGAAGGTGCCGATCCACATGCCGCGCACCGGCACCGGCAGCATCGCGCCCAGCCGCGTCAGCATCTCCTTGGCGGCCTTGTTGGTGAAGGTCACCGCCATCACGCCGCCGGGCGACAGCTGGCCGGTCTGGATCAGCCATGCGATGCGCGTGGTCAATACCCGCGTCTTGCCGGACCCGGCACCGGCCAGGATCAGCGCCGGCTGGGCCGGAAGCGTCACCGCGGCCAGCTGTTCGGGGTTCAGGTTGTCGAGAAGGCGGCCGTCGGCGCCGGAAGAAGGATGCTCGCGGGAGCCGTCGTCATGCATGCGGCGATTGTAGGGATGGACGCCGGCCGGGCCGCCTCCTACGATCCCATCCTTGCCGAGACACCCGAGGGACGCCATGGAGCAGTACCCAGCCATGCCCCGATCCGCCCCGCGCCTGCCGTGGGTCGACAGTGCCAAGGCCGTGGGCATCGTGCTGATGTTCTACGGCCACGTGGTGCAAAGCCGCGCCGGCGACAGCGCGGCCGCCCTCGACCAGCTGCGGCTGATCTACGCCTTCCACATGCCGCTGTTCTTCGTGCTGGCCGGGTTGTTCTTCCACCCGGTGCCGCGGCTGCTGCCGCGCGTGCGCACGCTGGCGGTGCAGCGGCTGGTGCCGGTGCTGTTCTTCGGGCTGCTGCTGCTGCCGCTGTGGTCGCTCAGCGCGGTCAAGCACCATGTCGTCTGGTGGTACTACGTGCAGCCGCTCGGCGCCGCCTACCTGCGCGGCATGCCCGAGCTGAACTGGGTGACCTGGTTCCTGGTCTGCATGTTCGTCTGCGAGCTGATGGCGCTGGTGGTGCTGCCGCGCCTGCGTCACACGGCGCTGCAGCTGCTGTTCGCCGCGGCCTGCATCGTCGGCGGCGTGTTCCTGTGCAACCACGGCGATGCGCTGGAAGGCTGGGTCGGCGCGGTGAGCCGGATCTGGTTCGTGCGCGAGGCCATCGTCGCGCTCGGCTTCTACACCGCCGGGCATGCGCTGCGGCCCTTCCTGCAGCAGCTGGCCGGGCACCGGGGCATCGCGCTGCTCGTCTCGGTCGCCAGCCTGTGCGCGCTGCTCGCCACCTACCGGCTGAACCAGCCGCACGACGCGCAGGCGGTGATGATGGCCGCGGCCCAGCACGGCGACGCACTGGGTTTCGCGTTCAGCGCGCTGGCCGGCACGCTGGCGGTGGCCGGCCTGGCCATGCTGCTGCCCGCCACGCGCATCGCCGGCTGGCTGGGGCGCAACAGCCTGCCGCTGATGGGCTTGAACGGCGTGTTCTTCCACTTCTTCAACCCGAAGCTGGCCGAAAGCGTCGCGCTCGCCGACGACCCGCTGGCCGTCACCGGCTACGCGCTGGCGCTCAGCGCGGTCTCGCTGCTCGCCTGCGTGCCTTTCGTCGCGTTGATGAACCGCTTCGTGCCGCAGCTGATCGGCAAGCCGCACCATCCGACACCAGCAACCGGGCACGGCACAAGGGCAAGCCACGCCGCGTAGAATTCGTCACCGGGCCCAAATTTTGGCGCCCGGTTTTTTTTTGGGCCGGGTTCCAAGTCAAGCGCTCTTCTTCACCCTTTGGAGCCTGACCATGGAAATCTTCGACTACGACAACGTCCTGCTGCTGCCGCGCAAGTGCCGCGTGGACAGCCGCTCCGAATGCGATGCCTCGGCCGAACTCGGCGGACGCAGCTTCAAGCTGCCGGTGGTGCCGGCCAACATGAAGACCGTGGTCGACGAGCCGATCACGCAATGGCTGGCCGCCAACGGCTACTTCTACGTGATGCACCGCTTCGACCTGGACAACGTGGCCTATGCGAAGCGCATGCGCGAGCGCGGCCTGTTCGTCTCGCTCAGCTCGGGCGTGAAGGCCGAGGACTACAAGGTGATCGACCGGCTCGCCGCCGATGGCGTCGGTGCCGACTACATCACCATCGACATCGCGCACGGCCATGCCGAGAGCGTGCGCAAGATGATCGAGCACATCAAGCTGCGCCTGCCGAAGACCTTCGTGATCGCCGGCAACGTCGGCACGCCCGAGGCGGTGATCGACCTGGAGAACTGGGGCGCCGATGCCACCAAGGTCGGCATCGGCCCGGGCAAGGTCTGCATCACGCGGCTGAAGACCGGCTTCGGCACCGGCGGCTGGCAGCTCAGCGCGCTGAAGTGGTGCGCGCGCGTCGCGACCAAGCCCATCATTGCCGACGGCGGCATCCGCGACCACGGCGACATCGCCAAGAGCGTGCGCTTCGGTGCCGCGATGGTGATGATCGGCTCGCTGTTCGCCGGCCATGAAGAGTCGCCGGGCAAGTCGGTCGAGGTCGACGGCAAGCTGTTCAAGGAGTACTACGGCTCGGCCAGCGACTTCAACAAGGGCGAGTACAAGCATGTCGAGGGCAAGCGCATCCTCGAGCCGGTGAAGGGCAAGCTGGCCGACACGCTGCGCGAGATGCGCGAGGACGTGCAGAGCTCGATCAGCTATGCCGGCGGCACGCGGCTGGCCGACATCCGCAAGGTCAACTACGTGATCCTGGGCGGCGACAACGCGGGCGAGCATCTCTTGATGTAGAAGGCCGAGCGAAGGGCGCGGGGCCCCCGCAGGGGGATCGACCCGCGCAGCCTTCGGTGAGACAGCGGGGCTCGATGCCCCGATGCCGGGAGCTCGCAGGCCGGTGGGCCTGTTTGTGTCATCTCCGACACGGGGCGACACGGCACCCCACCAAGACGCAACCTGCGCGCAACACGGCGTGGTTTCAATCGAGCGGTGCGGCGCTGCCGTTCCCCTCGATCCAAAGGAACCCCTGTGAAGCTGAGAATATTCGCGCCCCTGCTCGCGGCCGTGGCCGCCCTGCCCTTGCTGCTGACCGCCTGCGGAGGCGGCGGCAGCGACGGACCAGGCTATGTGCGGCTCGTCAATGCATCGTCCAGCAATGCGTCGCTGGACCTGTACGTGAATGACGCGAAGGCCAATTCGGCCATCGCCACCAACAGCGTGGGCGACTACGCGAGCATCGGCTCCGGCAGCTACACCTTCTACCTGAAGAGCGCCGGTTCGAGCACCGCGGTGCTGTCGACGGCACAGTCGGTGAGCGACGGCGTTCGCAACACCCTGGTCGCGTACAACACGGCCGGCTCGCTGCGCTCGCGCTACCTGACCGACAACGAGGCGGCCCCGACCTCGGGCACCGCGAAGTTCCGCGTCTTCAACACCTCGTACGAGGCCGGCAGCCTCGACGTCTACGTGACGGCGCCGACCGACTCGCTGACCAACCTGACGCCGAACGCGCCGACGGTGGGCGGCGAGCGCTTCTCGACCTACGGCGAAATCACCGCCGGCACCTACCGCATCCGCGTGACCGCCGCCGGCGACGAGACCGACGTGCGGCTGGACATCCCGTCGGTGACGCTGTCCGACCAGCAGATCCAGACGCTGGTGCTGACCTCGACGCCGGGCGGCGTGCTGGTCAACGGCCTGATGATCAACCAGCAGGGCGCGCTGCAGACGCTGGCCAACGGCTACGCGCGCGTCCGCCTGGTGGCCGGCGCCACGTCCGCCGGCACGGTGGCGGCCACGGTGAATGGCGTCGCGCTGTCGGCCGGCACCGTCTCGACCGGCAAGCCGCCGGCGATCGGCAGCTACATGCAGGTGCCCGCGGGTGCCTTGACGACGGCGGTGTCGATCAACGGCACCGACGTCAGCCCGAGCGGCCTGAGCGCCACGGCCGGCGCCGACCTGACGCTGCTGGTGCTGGGCACGGCCACCGCGCCGCAGGTCTCGCTGATCAGCGACGACAACAGCCCGGCGCTGACCAGCGGCTACGTGAAGCTGCGCCTGGTGAACGGCGTCAACGGCCTGAATGCGGCACTGACGCTCCAGGCGAACAACGGCGTGCTGAGCAAGAGCACGAACATCGCCTATGGCAACGCGGCGGAGTCGACGCTGGTGGTGGGCAGCACGACCGCCAGCCCGACGCCGCTGGAGGTGGACTCGGCGACCTCGTCGAGCGCCCTCTACAGCGCCAACGTCGCGCTGCTGACGCCGGGGGTGTACACGCTGTTCATGCTGGGGGATGCGGCGGCGCCGGCGGCGGTCCTCCGACTCGACCGCTGAGGATGACGGCCCCCCAGTCGCTGCGCTCCTGCCCCCGAGGGGCGCCACGCCAGGGGCCTGGCAAAGCCAGTTCCCCGGCGCGTGGCTTGATCGGCCGCTTCGCTGCGCTTGCCCCGGGGTATCCGGGATGTCACATCTTGATGGTGAGCATGATGCCGAAGGCGCCGTCCGCGGCGCGCGCCAGGCTCAGTTCGCCACCCAACTGGCGCGCGATCTGCGACACGATGGCCAGGCCCAGGCCGCAATGGCCGAGCGAGCTGCGCTGGCGGTCCAGCCGAACGAAAGGCTGCAGGGCCTGCGCGAATTCGGCGTGGCTGAGGCCGGCGCCGTGGTCGAACACCGAAATGGCGATGCCGCCCTCGCTGCGGCCCAGGTCGACCACCACCGGCCGCTGGCCGTACGCCAGCGCGTTGTCGATCAGGTTGCTCAGCAGGCGCTGCACCGCGATGTCGGGCAACTGCTCGTCGACGCCGTCGCCGCGCAGCGTGACGCCGGGATCGGCATACATCGCCACCACCGCGCGCCCGGTGTCCCACAGCGGCTGCAGGCGGCCGAGCTGGATGTCGGCGCCGCCCTGCACATAGGCGAGGAACTGGTCGACGATGCGCTGCACCGACCCCAGGTCCTGCAGCAGCGCGTCGCCGATCGGTTCGTCGCACTGGGTCTCGATGCGCAGCCGCAGGCGCGACAGCGGCGTGCGCAGGTCGTGCGACACGCCGGCCAGCAGCTGGCCGCGCGTGCGGTCGGCCTCGTCGACGCTGCGCGCCAGCGAGTTGAACGCGATCGCGATCTGCTGCAGCTCTTCGCTGGCGTCTTCGGGCAGTTCGAGCGCGCGCAATGCACCGCGCCGCGTGCCGATCTCGTGCGCCAGGCGCTTGAGCGGCAACGCGATCACGCGAAAGCCGATCCACAGGCTCAGCGCCGCGGTGCCGAACAGCAGCGCCAGCAGGGCCAGCAGCGTGATGGTGGGCGCATTGCGCGGCGAGGCATGGCGGTGCACGAAGTTCCAGCGCTCGCCGTCGATGTCGGCCTCGATGCGCAGCACCAGGCCGTTGCGGTCGCTGATGTCGAGCACCGCGTCATGGCCGAGCGAGCGGGTGACGATGTCCTGCAGGCCGCCGGGCAGCTCGATCGAGGGACGGCGCAGCGAGCCGACGACGTCGGGCCCGCCGTCGGGCGAGCCGCTGCGGCCGACCCAGAAGGGCCCGTACGACAGCTCGATCGCGACCCGGTCGCGTTCGTCCGGCGGCGTGGTCAGCAGGTTCTGCTGCGCCTGGTGCGCCTCGCCGACGACGGCCACCAGCATGCCTTCGCTGAACGGCTCGAACAGCAGCGTGCGCAGCAGCAGCAGTTGCGCCACCAGCGAGGCGACGCTGATCAGCCCCACCAGCCAGGTGACGCGCCCGGCCAGCGAGCGGGGCAGCCAGGGCATCAGCGTGTCGTTTCAGGCACGAACATGTAGCCGTGGCCGCGCACGGTCTGGATGAAGCGCGGGGTGCCGGGGTCGGATTCGACCAGCTTGCGCAGGCGCATCACGGTGACGTCGATGGCGCGCAGCAGCAGCGATTCGCTGCGCGAGTGCGACACCGCGAGCAGGCGCTCGCGCGAGACCGCGACGCCGGGGTTGGCCACCAGTTCGGCCAGCACCGAGAACTCGACGGTGCTGAGCACGCGCGTGGCGCCGTTGCGGAACAGGCAGCGGGCGCTGACGTCGAACACGCTGCCGCCGAACTTGACCGGGGCCTGGTTCATCTGCGACAGGCCGGGCGGCACGATGGCGCGGCGCAGCACGGCGTGCACGCGGGCGAGCAGTTCGCGCGCCGAGAAGGGCTTGCCGAGGAAATCGTCGGCGCCCATCTCGAGGCCGAGCACGCGGTCGATCTCTTCGCTGCGCGCGGTGAGGATGATGATGGGCACGCGGTCACCTTCGGAGCGCAGCTTCTGGCAGGCCTGCAGCCCGCTCATGCCGGGCAGGCTGACGTCGAGCACGACCAGGTCGGGGCGCAGTCGGTGGATGCGGCGCAGCAGGTCTTCGGCGGTCGCCATGCCGGTCACGACCAGGCCCTGCTTCTCCAGGTAGTCGCACAGCATGGTGCGCAGAGGGTTGTCGTCCTCCACGACATAGAGGTGATAGGGCTTGGTCATGGGGCGTCAGCTTAGTGAGGCCGCGTTGCCGGGGTGCTTCTGGTGCGTGTCTCCGCGTGTCGGATCATGTCACGCGGGGCAGGAGCTCAGTCCGCCCACATGCTCCGCCGCTCCCCGGGTTCGGCCTGCCGCGCCGCCCGCTGGACGAGCCGCGCCGAGCGCTCGCGCGCGGCCAGGCCCGCCACCGGGCAGCTGCCGCTTTGCAGATACGCCACCGCGGCCCCCGTCAGCGCCTCGGCCGGATCGCCCATCACGCCCGTGAACGTGTCCGCCACGCTGCAGGTGGCCGCGATGCCGTCGTAGTAGCCGCCCACCCCCTGCGCATTGGTGGCCGCGAAGTTGACCGCGTTGAAGGTGTTGCCGCAGGACGGGCGCGGCTGGAAACCCACCGGCTTGCCGCAGGTGGCATCGCCGATGGTCACGACGGTGGCATAGGGTTTCAGCCCGTTGACCACCAGCTCGCTGGCCGAGCAGGTGCGTGCACCGGTCAGCACGACGATGCGGTTGAAGGCCGCGCCGGGCACCGAACCCAGGCGGTAGCTGCCGTTCGAGGCGGACTGCCGGCTGTTGAAGCTCAGGTTCGCGAACACCTGGTCGAGCCGCGCCGAACCGGTGACCTCGGTGGCCAGCACCGCCGCGGTCGAGACCCGGCCGCCGCCGTTGTAGCGCAGGTCGAGGATCATCTCGGTGGCGCCGGCCGCGCGGAACTGCGCGAAGGCATCGTCCAGCGGCGCCTCGGCCTGCGTGATGAAGTCCTTCAGCACCAGGTAGCCGGCCTTGGCACCGGTCGACAGCGTCAGCAGCCGGGTCGCCGACACCGGCGTCAGCGCGAAACTGCCGGCCGTCAGCGTGACCGTCTTCGGGCCGCCCGCGGCATCGATCACCAGCGTCAGCACGTCGCCCGCCTGCGCCGGCGTGAACGCGCTGAAATCGTCGGCCGCCACCAGCTCGGCAGCCGTGCGGCCGTTGACCGAGCTGATCACGTCGCCGCGCGCCAGCCCGGCGGTCGCCGCCGGCGACAGCGGCTCGACGTAGCGCACCCGCAGCGGCAGCTGCAGCTCCAGCCCGTTCACCGACACGCCATAGCCCAGCGTGCGCCCTTCGCCGAAGAACTGGTTGAACGACGCACTGCTCTCGATGTAGCTCCAGCGGTCGGCCGGCACGCCGGCGGCGCCGGTGAACAGCAACGCGCCGAAATAGTCGGGCACCGTCGCATACGGCCCCGGATCGGGGCTCGGCGACTGGCCGCTCCAGTAGTACCAGTCGGTCATGTAGTTGCGCAGCCWGGTCTTCTGCGTGGCGACGTCGCAGGACGGCGCGCCGCCGCTGAGCGGCAGGCCGTCGTCGTTGCCGCCGCAGCCGGCGACCAGCACCAGGCCGGCGGTCGCCAGCCACAGCTTCAGGGATGGGCAACGCATGCGGCTCTCCAGGGCATCGTGGACGGGCTTCCACCATAGCAGGACCGGGGCCCCGCCTACAATTCCACCCTTTCCTCCTGCCCTTGTCCGCGCCCATGACCGAGCTCGCCAAATCGTTCGAACCCGCCGCCATCGAGGCCCGCTGGGCGCCGCTGTGGGAGCAGCGCGGCCTGTACGAACCGACGCTGGACGCCGGCAAGCCGTCGTTCAGCATCCAGCTGCCGCCGCCCAACGTCACCGGCACGCTGCACATGGGCCACGCGTTCAACCAGACCATCATGGACTCGTTGACCCGCTACCACCGCATGAAGGGCGACAACACGCTGTGGGTGCCCGGCACCGACCACGCCGGCATCGCCACGCAGATCGTCGTCGAGCGCCAGCTGGAGCAGCAAGGCCAGCACCGCCGCGACCTCGGCCGCAAGAACTTCGTCGCCCGCGTCTGGGAATGGAAGGAGAAATCCGGCTCGACGATCACCGGACAGATGCGCCGCATGGGCGCGTCGGTGGCCTGGCAGCACGAGTACTTCACGATGGACGAGAAGCTCTCGCCCATCGTCACCGACACCTTCGTGCAGCTGTACGAGCAAGGCCTGATCTACCGCGGCAAGCGGCTGGTGAGCTGGGATCCGGTGCTCAAGTCGGCCGTCTCCGACCTCGAGGTCGAGAGCGAGGAAGAAGACGGCTCGCTGTGGCACATCCGGTACCCGCTGGCCGACGGCTCCGGCTCGCTGGTGGTGGCCACCACGCGCCCCGAGACCATGCTCGGCGACACCGCGGTGATGGTGCACCCGGATGACGGACGCTACCAGGCGCTGATCGGCCGGCAGGTCGCGCTGCCGCTGTCCGACCGCACGATCCCGGTCATCGCCGATGACTACGTCGACCGCGAGTTCGGCACCGGCGTCGTCAAGGTGACGCCGGCGCATGACGTCAACGACTACGCCGTCGGCCTGCGCCACCAGCTGCCGATGATCGGCGTGCTGGACCTGGACGCCAAGGTCAACGACAACGCGCCCGCGCCGTACCGCGGCCTCGACCGCTTCGTCGCGCGCAAGAAGGTGGTGGCCGACCTGGAGGCACTGGGCCTGCTGGTCGACGTCAAGAAGCACCGGCTGATGGTGCCGCGCTGCGGGCGCACCGGCGCCATCGTCGAGCCGATGCTGACCGACCAGTGGTTCGTCGCCGTCAGCAAGCCCGGCCCCGACGGCAAGTCGATCGCGCAGAAGGCGGTCGACGCGGTCGCGACGGGCGAAGTGAAGTTCGTGCCCGAGAACTGGGTCAACACCTACGACCAGTGGATGAAGAACATCCAGGACTGGTGCATCTCGCGCCAGCTGTGGTGGGGCCACCAGATCCCGGCCTGGTACGGCACCGGCGGCGAGATCTTCGTTGCGCGCTCCGAGGAGGACGCGCGCGCCAAGGCACGGGCCGCCGGCTACGTGGGCGAGCTGCGCCGCGACGAGGACGTGCTCGACACCTGGTATTCGTCGGCGCTGGTGCCGTTCTCGACGCTCGGCTGGCCCGAGCCGACGAAGGAGATGGAGCTCTTCCTGCCGTCCAGCGTGCTGGTCACCGGCTACGAGATCATCTTCTTCTGGGTCGCGCGCATGATCATGATGACGACCCACTTCACCGGCCGCGTGCCGTTCCGCACCGTCTACATCCACGGCATGGTGCGCGACAGCGAAGGCAAGAAGATGAGCAAGTCCGAAGGGAACGTGCTCGACCCGGTCGATCTGATCGAGGGCCGCGACCTGGACACGCTGGTGCAGAAGTCCACCGTCGGCCTGCGCAAGCCCGAGACCGCGCCCAAGGTGGCGGCGCGCGTGAAGAAGGAGTTCCCCGACGGCATGCCGGCCTACGGCGCCGACGCGCTGCGCTTCACGATGGCCTCGTACGCGAGCCTGGGCCGCAACATCAACTTCGACACCAAGCGCTGCGAGGGCTACCGCAACTTCTGCAACAAGCTCTGGAACGCCGCCAAGTTCGTGCTGATGAACTGCGAAGGCCAGGACTGCGGCCTGGCCGAGCACACCAAGGAACAGTGCGCGCCGGGCGGCGAGTTCGCCGGCTACCTGTCGTTCTCGCAGGCCGACCGCTGGATCACCGGCGAGCTGCAGCGCGTGGAAGCCGCCGTCGAGCAAGGGTTCGCCGACTACCGGCTCGACAACGTCGCCAACGCGATCTATCAGTTCGTGTGGACCGAGTACTGCGACTGGTACATCGAACTCGCGAAGGCCCAGCTGCTGCACGGCGACGACGCGGCCAAACGAGCCACCCGGCGCACGCTGCTGCGCACGCTGGAGACGGTGCTGCGCCTGATGCACCCGATCATGCCCTTCGTCACCGCCGAGCTGTGGGAGGTGGTCGCACCGCTGGCCGGCCGCAAGGCGCCGGGCTCGGACCAGAGCATCGTCACCGCCGCCTACCCGAAGGCCCAGCTGGACCGCATCGACCCGAAGGCCGATGCGTGGATGGAGCGCATGAAGGGCCTGATCGCCGCGGCGCGCAACCTCGCCAAGCAGATGCAGGTCAGCAAGCCGGTGCCGCTGTACGCCGTCGGCGACGGCGATTTCGTCCGCGCCGGGGCGGTCTACCTGCAGTCGATCTGCCGGCTGTCAGCGGTGCAGGTGTTCGACGACGAGGCCGCCTTCCTCGCGGCGACGACCCAGCTGCCGGTGGCGGTGCAGGGCGAGACGCGGCTGGCGCTGCACGTCGAGATCGACGTCGCGGCCGAGCGGGAGCGCGTGGGCAAGGAGATCAAGCGCGTGGAGGGCGAGCTCGTCAAGGTGCACGCCCAGCTGTCCAGGGAGAGCTTCGTCGCGCGCGCGCCGCAGGCGGTGGTCGATGAGATGAAGCAGCGCCTCACCGATTTCACGGCAGAGCTGGATCGGCTGCGGCATCAAGCGGCACGCCTGGGTCCGTCGTCCTGAACTCGCGCGGCGCGCCGGGCGTGATCGCGAGCAGTTCGTCGATGCGCCGGGCCACCGCCCACGAACTGCGCAGCCGCGATTCGCGCGTGGTGCTGGCCACGCGCGGCGTCACCTGCAGCGTGTCCATGCCGTTCAGCGGGCGGCCCTCTTCGAGCGCGCCGGGTTCCAGGCTGTCGAGCCAGACGGCCGAGACGCGGCCGCTGGTCAGCACGTCGGCCAGCGATTTCTCGTCGAACAGCCCCGAGTGCGCGATGCTGACGATCACCTGGTTCGGCTTGCAGAACGGCAGGAAGCGCTCGCCCAGCAGCCCGTGGTAGCGGCTGAAGTAGCTGAGCGCGACGCACACCGCGTCGGCCTGCTCCAGCAGCTCGCGCAGCCCGAGCGGCGCGACGTGCCAACGCTCCCAGACGCTGTCGCTCGCGTGCAGCGACGGGTCGTAGCCGACCACCCGCGAGCCGAAGCCGCCCAGCATCCGCGCCATCGCCTTGGCGGCCGGCGGCATGCCGATCAGCCCGACGGTGCAGGCGCCCAGCTCGCGCCCGACCAGCATGCCGTCGGAGCCGACCACCGGCACGCGGCGCAGCAATGACAGCAGTGCGCCGATCATGAACTCGGCCTCGGCCTGGGCGGTGGCGGTCTGGCTGCGCACCACCTCGATGCCGGCGCGGGCGCAGGCGTCGAGGTCGATGTTCTCGGCGCCGGCGCTGACCCGGCCGACGGCACGCAGCACCGGGGCGTAGTGCAGCGCCTGCGCGTCCAGCGCGACGGAAGGCGGCAGGATCAGCGCCCGCACGTTGTAGAGCGACTGGCGGAAGGCGCGCATGTCGCGTGCCAGTTCGGGCGCATGGCGCAGCGAATAGCGCGCATCGAGCCACTGCATGACTTCTGCTTCCAGCGGTTCGATGATCAGCAAGTCCATGCGGCTTCGAAAGGCTCTGCCCGGTGTCACAGGCCCTCCAAAAGCCCGTGACACAATGGTTTTCGTCGATTAATTCACAGCCGAGGATTGTAAGTAAATGTTTGTCAACAAGGCGATCTTTCCCGTGGCCGGCCTCGGCACGCGTTTCCTGCCCGCGACCAAAGCCCAACCCAAGGAAATGCTGCCGGTGGTGGACAAACCCCTCATCCAGTACGCCGTGGAAGAGGCCTATGCGGCCGGCGTTCGCGAAATGATTTTCGTGACCGGCCGGCACAAGCGCCCCATCGAAGACCACTTTGACATGACCTTCGAGTTGGAGGTAGCCCTCGAACAGGCGGGTAAGCAAGAGTTACTGGACGTGGTGCACAGCGTCAAGCCGGACGACATGGAGTGCGTCTACGTGCGCCAGGCGCAGGCGCTGGGCCTCGGGCACGCGGTGCTGTGCGGGCAGCGGCTGATCGGCAACGAGCCGTTCGCGGTGCTGCTGGCGGACGACCTGATGGTCGGCGAGACGCCGGTGCTCAAGCAGATGGTCGAGCAGTTCGCCGAATGGCGGGTGTCGATGCTGGCGGTGCAGGAAGTGCCGCCGGAGCACACCAAGCGCTACGGCATCGTCGACGGCCGGCAGGTGAACGACCGGCTGATCGACATCACCCGCATCGTCGAGAAGCCGGCGCCGGACGTCGCGCCGTCGCGCCTGGGCGTGGCCGGGCGCTACATCCTGACGCCGGGCGTGTTCAGCGAGATCGCCAACCAGCCGCGCGGCGTGGGCGGCGAGATCCAGCTGACCGACGGCATCGCCGGGCTGCTGCGGCGCGAGAAGGTGTTCGCCTACCGCTACGAGGGACGGCGCTACGACTGCGGCAGCAAGGAAGGTTTCCTGGAGGCCAACGTGGAGTTGGCGCTTGCTCACCCGGTGCTGGGGCCGGGTTTCCGGACGTACCTGAAGAATCTGGAGTTTTGACCCCCGGATGGCAATGCGGGTCAGCGCCGCCGAAGCAGATGAATGAATTCTTCGTTCACGGCCGTCTGCTCGACGAGTTCATTCCCCGTCTGCCGCGCGAACGCCTGGAAATCGCGCATCGACCCCGGGTCGGTGGCAATCACCTTCAGCAGTTCGCCGCTGTTCATGTCGGCCAGCGCCTTCTTGGCCTTCAGGATCGGCAGCGGGCAGTTCATGCCGCGGGCGTCGACTTCTTTCTGGGCTTCCATCGCGAATCCTTTCAGCTGGGGTCGACCGGCCGCGGCATCAGCTCGCGCCACTGCGGCGTGATGCCGCGCGAGGTCAGCCAGTCGGCCAGTGCATAGCCGGTGCCGGCCGGCCAGCAGCGCACCGTGTCGGTCGTGAAGAGCTTGTACTCGGCCAGTTCCGGCGACAGCCTGATCTCGCCGCGCGCCACCGCGTGGTACGCGATGATCACCTGGTTCATGCGCTGGAAATCGTAGGCGCCGATGATGGACAGGCTGTCGACCGTCAGCGAGGTCTCTTCCATCACCTCGCGCGTGATGCCTTCGTGCGGCGTCTCGCCGGCCTCCATGAAGCCGGTGATCAGGCCGAAGTACTTGCCCGGCCAGGCCGCGTTGCGCGCCAGCAGCAGTTGCCCGTCGCGGTCGGCCAGCTCGATCACCGCGGCCAGCACCGGCGTCGGGTTGTTCCAGTGCGTCCAGCCGCAGGCCGGGCAGCGCAGCCGGCTCTTCGGGCCGCCGTCCTCCTCCAGCGTGACCGGCAGCAGGCCGGTGGCGCAGTTCGGGCAGAACTTCGTTTCGTAGGTCATGCGGGGAACACTCCTGTCGACAGGTAGCGGTCGCCGCGGTCGCAGACGACGAACACGAGGGTCGCGTTCTCGACGCGTTTCGCGGCTTCGAGCGCCACCCAGCAGGCCCCGGCCGCCGAGATGCCGCCGAACAGGCCTTCCTCGCGCGCCAGGCGCCGCGCCATCTCTTCGGCGGCGTCCTGCGTGACGTTGACGGTCTCGTCGATGTACGTCGGGTCGTAGATCTTCGGCAGGTAGGCCTCGGGCCACTTGCGGATGCCGGGGATGCGCGAGCCTTCGGCCGGCTGCGCGCCGATGATGCGGATGGCCGGGTTCTTCTCCTTCAGGAAGCGCGAGGTGCCGGTGATGGTGCCGGTGGTGCCCATCGCGCTGACGAAGTGCGTGACGCGGCCTTCGGTGTCGGCCCAGATCTCGGGGCCGGTGGTCTCGTAGTGCACGCGCGGGTTGTCGGCGTTGGCGAACTGGTCGAGCACGCGGCCCTTGCCGTCGCGCTGCATCTGCTCGGCCAGGTCGCGGGCGTATTCCATGCCGCCGCTGCGCGGCGTGAGGATCAGCTCGGCGCCGAAGGCCTTCATGGTCTGGGCGCGCTCGATGCTCAGGTCTTCCGGCATGATCAGCAGCATGCGGTAGCCGCGGATCGCGGCCGCCATCGCGAGCGCGATGCCGGTGTTGCCCGAGGTCGCCTCGATCAGCGTGTCGCCGGGGCGGATGTCGCCGCGCTCTTCGGCGCGGCGGATCATGCTGATGGCCGGCCGGTCCTTCACCGACCCGGCGGGGTTGTTGCCTTCGAGCTTGGCCAGGATCACGTTGCCGCGCTTGTCGTTGTCGGCGCCCGGCAGGCGCTGCAGGCGCACCAGCGGCGTCTGTCCGATCACGTCTTCAAGGGTCTTGTACGGGGTCATGCAGGGCTCCTCGGCGCATTGTCGCAGGGCGCGCAAGGGACGCCCGCACCGGGGGAAATCGTCCGCGGCACGCGCCCGGCAGGCCCCGGTGTTCGCTACCGCACAGACGCGGCCCGCGCCCCCGGACGAGGCTGCGGCATGCACATGCCGACACCCGCCAACCTGGTGTACCTGTCGACCGGCAACCGGCGCGAGTTCGGACGGCGGCCGACGGTGTCCAGCCATGCGCTGGACCGCTCCGGCCTGTTCACCGACGCGGCCCTGTCCGAACTGATCGACGGCTTTCCGCGCCAGAACCTGCACGCGCTGACCATGGGGACCGACCCGGCGCACCACGAAGAGAACCTGCCCGCGCGCCATGACGGCCTCAGCGGCGCCGAGCTGCTGCGCGCGGTGAAGCGCGGCTGCCTGTGGCTCAACCTGACGCGGGTCGACCGCGCCGACGCACGCTTTCGCACGCTGATCGACGGCCTCTATCAAGCCCTGTCGGACCAGCTGCCGGGCTTCAGGCCCGTAGCCAGCCAGGGCAACCTGCTGATCTCGTCACCGCGCGCGATGGTCTACTACCACGTCGACGGGCCGGCCTCGGTGCTGTGGCACGTGCGCGGCCGCAAGCGCGTGTGGGTCTATCCCGCGCTCGACCCGCGCTTCGTCGAGCGCGAGGCGCTCGAGGACATCTTCGTCGGCGCCCGGCACGAATACCTCCCCTTCGACCTGTGCTTCGACGCCGCAGCGCAGACCTACGACCTCGAGGCGGGCCAGTGGACGGCCTGGGCGCAGAACGCGCCGCACCGGATCTGCAACCTCGAAGGCCTGAACGTGTCGCTGTCGACCGAACACTTCACGCGCGAAAGCCGCCAGCGCGCGCGCATCCATGCCGCCAACCGCTTCCTGCGCCTGCGTTTCGGCTGCCGCGACCTGTCGACACGCGAAGCCGGGCCGTCGGCCCAACTGAAGATCGTGGCGCACCAGCTCGCTCGTCGCATGGGGCTGGATCGCGTCACCACCAAGCAGCAGGCACCGGCCACGCTGCGCGTCGACCCCGACGCCCCCGGCGGCGTGGTCGCGCTCGATGCGTCGGCACGCCCGGTGCGGGTGCCCCCGTGATCGCCGTCCGGTGCTTCGGTTCGCTGGCCGAGGCCACGGGGCTGCGGCACGAGATCGACGCACTGAACGATCTCGCCGCGCGGCCCGACCCGTTCTCCACCTTCGCCTTCCTCCAGGCCTGCCTGCGGCACGACGCACATCCTCCCGCCGGCCAGCGGATGCAGCTGTGGTTCCTGGCCGCCTTCCGGGGCGACATGCTGGTCGGCTACCTCGCGCTGAAGCGGGTGGCCCGGCGCGTGCTGGGCATCCCGGTGGCCACCGTCGACTTCCTGGTCAGCCGCGACACCGACCGGCCCCATCCTGTCGCCCGCCCCGAAGACCTGCGCGAGGTCTGCGCGTCGTTCTACGCCTACCTGCTCGCGCGCCGGCACGACTGGAGCTACCTGGAGTTCCGGCAACAGGACGCCGCATCGGCGCTGTTCCCGCCGCCCGCGGCGGTCGATCGCGCGGGCTACCTGGTGCGGCAATGGCCGACCCTGGAGAACTGCACGATCCCGGTCCGCTGGACCAGCCTGTCGGCCTACTTCCGGGCGCTGTCGAAGAAGCTGCGCTCCAACCTCAGCCGCCAGTTCCAGGCCTTGTTCGCCGAGGGCGAAGTCACGCTGCTGGGGTCGTCCGATCCCGCCACCACCCCGGCGCTGCTGGAGCTCTACCTGAGCATCGAGGCGCACAGCTGGAAGGCGCAGGCCCAGGCGAGCCTCGGCCGGCAGCGCGAGCGGCTCGCCCGCTTGCGATGCCTGCTCGACAAGGCGCAGCCGATGCGGGTCTCGATCCAGGTGCTGTTGGTCGACGGCGTGCCGATCGCCGGCCTCATCAACGGCGCCTTCCGCGACGGCCTGCACGCGCTGCACATCGTCCACGACGACCGGGCGAGCCGCCTGGCACCGGGCACCGCAATGCTGCTGCTGGGCATGCGCCAGGCCATCGAGGGCGGCAGCGCGTACTTCAACCTGCTGTCCGGATTCCACTACTACAAGGCACGCTGGCTTGCCGAGGCCACCGAGCTGCACGTCGCGCAGATCTACCGGCCGGGCAGTCTCCCGTACTGGCACCGGATCCTGGGCGACTGGAAGCGGCGCGTCCTCTCCGCGCGCCAGCGCGAGACGGTGGCCCGCTTCAACCCGCTGCGTCGATCGCTGGCACCTGCGGCGTCCCTGCTGGACCTGGACGTCGCCGGCCGGGCGCGCTGCGACGCGATGGTGGCCGCCGTGCGGCGCGGGCATGGCGAGTTCCTGGGTTCGGCCGGCTTGGCCGCCGTGCTGCCGTTCCCCGTGCAAGCCTCGCCTCAGGCCGCGACGGCGAGCCGCGGCTCGCGCCCGCGCAAGGACAGCAGCACGACGCCCGACAGGCTGATCAGTTCGCCTGCCAGCATGCCCAGCACCGCGCCGGTCACGCCGAACCGCAGCATGCCCAGGTAGCTGGCGCCCAGCGAAACGGCCGCGCTCAGCAGCGTCAGCAGGGTCAGCGAGCGGAATCGCGCCTGCGCCGCCAGCAGGTAGGCCAACTGGTCGCGCACCACCAGCACCAGGAACACCAGGCCCCACGCCAGCAACAGCGCATCGCGCTGCGCGAAGTCCTTGCGGAACACGGCCGCGAAGATCCAGTCGCGCATCAGCCACAGCAGCCCCAGGTAGAACAGCGTGGCCGCCGCCAGCCCGAGCGCGAACCCGCACAGCCGGCGCAGCACCAGGCCGGCGCCGTGCCGATGCAGCCAGCCCGCGGCGAGCGGCAGCATCAGCGAGCCGATGCCGGTCGACAGCAGGTTCACCGGCATCAGCAGCAGGCGCGTGGCCGCGAGGGCCGCGACGGCCGCCACGTCCAGCGTGCCGGCGACCAGGTAGACGGTGCCCTGGCTGAAGGTCCAGTGGATCGCGGCCCCGGCGCACGACCAGGCCGCCAGTGGCGCGATCTCGCGCAGCACGCCCGCCGCGCCGCTGCCGTCCCACGCTTCATGGCGGCGCAGCGCCCGCGCCAGCAGCAGCGCGCCGGCCAGCCC